>NZ_JBEZNQ010000035.1:221-90483 GCF_040653315.1 Streptomyces sp. NPDC047981
ATCGACCGCTTCGTCGTCACCATGGGCAACCGCATCATCGTCATCACCCACGACGGCCGCGTCTTCGGCCACGACATCAACGGCAACACCGTCGGCCAAGGCTTCGCCTTCGCCGGATCCAAAGTCGCCTTCAACGGACCCATCGACCGCTTCGTCGTCACCATGGGCAACCGCATCATCGTCATCACCCACGACGGCCGCGTCTTCGGCCACGACATCAACGGCAACACCGTCGGACCCGGCTTCGCCTTCAGCGGATCCAAAGTCGCCTTCAACGGGGCGTTCGACCGCTTCGTCGTCACCGCGGGCAACCGCATCATCGTGACGAC
This sequence comes from Streptomyces sp. NPDC047981, assembly GCF_040653315.1. Lineage (NCBI taxonomy): Bacteria > Bacillati > Actinomycetota > Actinomycetes > Kitasatosporales > Streptomycetaceae > Streptomyces > Streptomyces sp. NPDC047981. The sequence continues at coordinate 551 of NZ_JBEZNQ010000035.1, forward strand.
CCAGGACGGTGGCGTCTGGGCCCACGACATCAACGGCACCACGGTGGGGCCGGGGTTCCCGATGAACTTCTCCCTCGGGCACTTCACCTTCGCCGGGGACATCTCCGCGGCGAACCGGCAGCGCACCCTCGACCGGCACAGGTTCGCGCTGACGCGCATCGCGGCGTGCGGCAACCTGTCGGCGGACGAGCGGACGAGGCTCCACCAGGCCTACGACCGGGCCATTCACCACACGACCCTCAACCAGGCCGGCGTGAACGCGAGCGCGACGGTCGGCGGCTCACAACTGAACGTCAACTTCGGGGTCCTCTTCCCGCAGGGCGACGAGGAGATCTCCCAGACCCTCATCCACGAGATGGTGCACTGCGCGGGGTTCACCCACCCCAAGCGACGAGACCCTCCGGCCGGCAGCAGCTGCGCCGCACCCAACCCGGCCGTCTTCGACTGCCCGGGCGACAACGGCGTCTACTTCGGCACGGCCCCGCTGCGGGCGGAGTTCTGCATCGCGGGCGACCAGAGCGACGTCCGCTCCCGACTCAGGGCGAAGGCGGCCTCGGAGAGCTGCGTCATCGACGAACACGGAGAGGCCGTCCTGCACACCGAGGCGGCACGCCAGCCGCTCGGTGCGCCGTAGGACCGCACACGGGTGAGTTCAGGTCCGGCGGTAGAGGTCGACCGTCCCCTCTCTCCCGACGGCGATGAGCCGCCCGTCGGGACTGAGGGCGACCGTGTCGGCTCTGGCGGACTCCGTGATCGTCTGCCGCTCGGTCCGGGTCGTGGGGTCCCACAGCTGGAGCCGGTCGCCGGCCGTGACGACGGTCTTCCCGTCCTTGCCGAAGGCGACGTCCCTGGCGCCCAGGGCGAAGCCCGTGAAGGCGGTGCGCCTGCGCGTGGTGACGTCCCACTCCTCGAGGTCTTCGGCGAGAGTGTGAAGCTTCGTGCCGTCAGGGCTGAACGCCAGCCCGTACATCCATCCGTTCCTGTCCTCCGGGGCATCGCGCAGGACGACAGGGGGCTTGCCCGGCGTCAGGTCGGACAGCATCACGCCTTCGTCGTGCGTGCCGACGGCCAGCGTCCTGCCGTCGCGGGAGAAGGCCAGCGCCGAGGGGGTGGCGACGAACCGGTCGAGGGTCGCGACGAGCCTTCGGGTACGGACGTCCCAGAGCCACACGGTGCCCGTGGCGCCTCCGCCCACGGCGAGCAGCTTTCCGTCGGGGCTGAACGCGAGGGTGGACACATACTGATCGATGTCCTTCGTGTTCGGCTTCGCCGGCGGGCAGGTGAGCGTCGCGCGCGCCTGCCGGACGGCCGTGTCCCAGAGCCGGACGGTGCGGCCGTTGCCGGCGGTGGCGAGGAGCGCCCCATCGGGGCTGAAGGCGATCTCCTGTGCGCCGAACTCGTCCGTGGTGATCTCCTGCGGGACCGGAGCGATCGCGAAGTCCGCGCTGGTCCAGAAATGGACGGAACTCTCCCTCGTCCCGGCCGCGATCGTCCTGCCATCGGGGCTGAACTCCAGCGAGGTGACCTCTTCCGCGGAGCTCGGCAGGTACAAGGCCCGTTCCGTCGGGAAAGGCCCCGGGCCGTCCTCGCCGTTCCGCCCGGAACCGTCCCCCGTCCTCCGGCCGCCGAGTCGGACGGCCGCGATCGACGCCCCGCCGGCACCGAGGACCGCCGCGGCGCCGCCGATCAGCAGCTTCCGACGGCTCGGGCCGGGCACCGGGCCGGCGGGTGCGGGGGCCGCCGTCACCGTCTCCTGGGCTTCCACCGGCAGGTCGAGCACGGTCGGCACCCGGGGGACACGCGGGACACCCGGATCCCTGGGGGTCCGGTCCTCCGTGGGCAGACTCGCCAGCCACTCCCCCGTCGCCGCCGCGTCCGGCCGGTCCGCCGCCGCCTTCGACATCAGCGCCGACAGCAGTTCGGCCAGCGGCCCGGCATGCCGGGGCTCCGGGAGGGGACGGGTGAGGACGGCCACGATGATCGCGGTCAGCGACGGGCCGTCGAAGGGCGGACGGCCCTCCAGCGCCGCGTACAACGTGGCGCCCAGTGCCCACATGTCCGCCGCCGCGTCGACCGGCCGGCCCTCCAGCTGCTCCGGGGGCATGAACTGCGGGGTGCCGATGACCGTGTTCGTACGGGTCAGCTGCTGCGTGGAGTCCAGGACCCGGGCGATCCCGAAGTCCGTGACGACCGGCCGCCCGTCGTCGGCCAGCAGCACGTTGTCCGGCTTCAGGTCCCGGTGGACCACGCCCGCCGCGTGCGCGTGTGCGAGGGCGGCGGCAAGGGCGGCGGCGATCGCGGCCGTACGCTCCCACGACAGCCGGCCCTCACGGGCCACGAGCGCCCCCAGCGACGGGCCCTCGACGAACTCCATGACGATCCAGGGCGCGCCCTCGAACTCCGTCACGTCGTGCACGGTCACGATCCCCGGATGCCGCAGCCGCGCCGCGGTCCGGGCCTCCCGCTCCGTACGGGCGATCAACTCCGCGCGCAGCTCCGGCGGTACGGCCTCGAAGAGCACCTCCTTGACCGCCACCACGCGGTCGAGCACCTCGTCATGGGCCCGCCACACGCGCCCCATGCCCCCGCGCCCGACCGCCTCGACCAGTCGATAGCGCCCGCCGACCAGCTGCCCGACAGCCCCCGCCACGCCAACTCCCCCGTCCCTACAAGGATATGGAAGCTATCCTGTCAGGGATCCGGTCAGCTCACGAGGTGCACCGCGAGGACCGTGATCAGGGCGCTCGACACCAGGGCCGTCGCGAGGCGTCCCCTCGGGCCCGTCAGGCCGCGGCCGAGGAGCGCGCCGCCGGAGGCCAGGAAGAGCTGCCAGCTGGCCGACGCCGCCAGGGCCGCGAGGACGAAGACCGTGCGGTCCAGCGGCGTCGAGGGGCCGTCCGGTCCGGTCGCGAGGACCAGGGCCGCGAAGTAGATCACGGTCATCGGGTTGAGGATCGTGATGCCCAGGAAGGTGGCGTACGCCCGCGGAGGAGTCAGGCGCCGCTCCTGGGCGTCGGCCCGCGCGGGCCGCTCCCGCGCACGGTACGCGCGGATCGCCGTCCAGGCCGCGTGCGTCGCCAGGGCGACCAGGACCACCGCCGAGGCCCAGCGCAGCGGGGTCGTCACCGGGGCGAGCAGCGGGACGAGGGCCGAGCCGCCGAGGACGGCCACCAGGGCGTACACCCCGTCCGCCGTCGCGACCCCGAGGGCCGCGCCCGCACCCGTACGCCAGCCCGCTCGGGCGGTGACCGCCACCAGATAGGCGCCCACCGCGCCGACCGGGATCGCGATGCCGTAACCGGCCAGCAGGCCAGCCACCAGCGCCGCGCTCACGCGACGGCGGGGATCGCGCCTCCGGGGGAGCCGGGCTGCTGCTGGTGGGCGGTACGGGCACGTCGGTAGGCGGCGCCGTCCCGCGTACGGGAGAGTTCGCCGCCGGTCACGAGGTAGCGGCGCAGCGCCGGGAAGTCCTCGTGGACGGTGAGCAGCGCTTCGTTCACCTCGCGCTCGCTGTACGAGCGCGACGGCTCGAAGAGGGTCTCGGCCAGGTGCGCGAGGAGCTGCGCCCGGCGCGGGGCCCTGCGGGGGATCGCCTTCAGGCGGCCTTCGGCGGAGAACAGGTCCGCGACCGGGTGCGTCGGGGAGAGAGGATGGGAAGTCATGCGCCGAGGGTGGCCTCCGGCGTGTCGCCCCGGCAACGCATTTTCCCGGGCGCGGTGGCCTACCGGGTGATGACGTTCACCGCGTCCTGGACCTTCGGGATCATCGACGGCATCCCGCTCGACTGGAAGATCGACGCCGCCTTCTCGGTGAACGCGACGAACGCCTCCCGGGACTCCCAGAAGTCCACGACCCGCCAGCCACCGCTCCCGTCGGGCCCCGCGGCATGGGCGATGAACCCCTCGGGCGGCCACCAGGGCGCGGCGTTGATCTGGTCGTTGACCCGCTCGTACATCTCCTGTGTGGCGCCCGGAATCTCGACGGTGACGATGACCGGCATGCTGTTGCTCCCGTACGTAGGGGATGGCATCCCCACCAGCTCACCAGCCGCCCGCCCCGCCCGCACGACGGGACGGCCGAACGGGCGCCCGCGCCGGGTCAGCGGTAGATGAGGAGGTCCTGCTCCGTCGCGCCCGTCAGCTCGTAGCGCGTCCCCACCAGGGGGCGACCCGAGTAGAGGCGGACCAGCGTCGCCGCGGCACCGGTGTAGTGGGCCGGTGGCCTGCCGTCCGTCTCGTTGCCGAGGGACAGCGGACGGCCGCCGCCCTCCGGGAAGACGGCGAGGAGCTCCGGGGTGTCCCTGCGGCGGCTCGTGGCCGCCAGGAGCGGGAGGGCCAGGGCGAGGGAGTCCGTGCCGCCGTACGCGCCCGGCTCCCCGAACGCCTCCCGTACGTCGCCGGCGTGCACCCACTCCCCCAGCGCGACGGCGTCGAGCGTGCCGTCGTCCGTCGCCGCGATCACCGGGCCCGCCTCCGTGAAGCCGCGCTCCAGTTCGTCGAGGATCCGGGCGAGCGGCCACGGCTCCCGCTCGGCGACGTCGGCCGCGTTGGCCGCCGGGAGGAAGACGCCCTCCTCCAGGCGGCCTTCGACGATCCGGACCAGGGCCGCCGCGCAGTGCGCGAGCACCTGCCGGACGGTCCAGCCCGGGCAGGCGGTGCGCAGCGCGAACCGGTCCTCAGGCGTCCGTCGCAGCAGCGGCATCAGCGCGTCCCGTTCCGTCCGCAGCAGCCGGTCGGGGAGCCAGGGGTCGCGCCCGTGCGTACGGCCGGCCATCAGTAGCGGTAGTGGTCGGGCTTGTACGGGCCCTCGGCCTGGACGCCGAGGTAGGCGGCCTGCTCCGGGCGCAGCTCGGTCAGCTTCACGCCGAGCGCGTCCAGGTGGAGGCGGGCGACCTTCTCGTCCAGATGCTTGGGGAGCACGTACACGCCGGTCGGATACTGCTCCGGCTTCGTGAACAGCTCGATCTGGGCCAGCGTCTGGTCCGCGAACGAGTTCGACATCACGAAGGAGGGGTGACCTGTCGCGTTGCCCAGGTTCAGCAGGCGCCCCTCGGAGAGGACGATGACGACCTTGCCGTCCGGGAAGGTCCAGGTGTGGACCTGCGGCTTGACCTCGTCCTTGACGATCCCGGGGATCCGCGCGAGCCCCGCCATGTCGATCTCGTTGTCGAAGTGACCGATGTTGCCGACGATCGCCTGGTGCTTCATGCGGGCGATGTCGGACGCCATCACCACGTCCTTATTTCCCGTGGTCGTGACGAAGATGTCGGCCGTCTCCACCACCTCCTCCAGGGTGGTCACCTGATAGCCGTCCATCGCCGCCTGCAGCGCGCAGATCGGGTCGATCTCCGTGACGATCACCCGGGCGCCCTGGCCGCGCAGCGACTCGGCGCAGCCCTTGCCGACGTCGCCGTAACCGCAGACGACGGCGGTCTTGCCGCCGATCAGGACGTCGGTGGCGCGGTTGATGCCGTCGATGAGGGAGTGGCGGCAGCCGTACTTGTTGTCGAACTTCGACTTCGTCACCGCGTCGTTCACGTTGATCGCCGGGAAGAGCAGCGCGCCCTCCCGGTGCATCTCGTACAGCCGGTGGACACCCGTCGTGGTCTCCTCGGTGACTCCGCGGATGCCGGCCGCCAGGGCCGTCCAGTCCAGCTCCGAGTTCCCCAACAGCTCCAGCACGACCCGCAGTTCGTCGTTCTCGGCCGTCGACGGGTCCGGGACCTCGCCCGCCTTCTGGTACTCCACACCCTTGTGGACGAGGAGCGTCGCGTCACCGCCGTCGTCCAGGATCGTGTTCGGGCCGCCGGTCGGCGAGTCGGCCCAGGTCAGGGCCTGCTCCGTGCACCACCAGTACTCCTGGAGGGTCTCGCCCTTCCAGGCGAAGACCGGGATGCCGGCCGCGGCGATCGCGGCCGCCGCGTGGTCCTGGGTCGAGTAGATGTTGCAGGACACCCAGCGGACCCGGGCCCCGAGCGCGACCAGCGTCTCGATCAGGACGGCCGTCTGCACGGTCATGTGCAGCGAGCCCGTGATCCGCGCCCCGGCCAGCGGCTGCGCTGCGGCGAACTCCCGGCGGATCGCCATCAGACCGGGCATCTCGTGCTCGGCGAGGGTGATCTCCTTGCGGCCGAACTCCGCGAGCGACAGATCGGCGACCTTGAAATCGGGCATGGGCAGGACTCCTTGACGTGAGAAGGAAGAAGGGTGGGAGGTACGGGGGGCGGCGGGCTCGTCAGCGCCGTCCGCCCGCGTTGAAGTAGCTCGCCTCCGGGTGGTGCACCACGAACGCGTCCGTCGACTGCTCGGGGTGCAGCTGGTACTCCTCCGAGAGGTGGACGCCGATCCGCTCCGGCCGGAGCAGGTCGGCGATCTTCGCCCGGTCCTCCAGGTCGGGGCAGGCGGGGTAGCCGAGGGAGTAGCGGCACCCCTGGTACTCCGTACGGAACATGCCGGCCATCGCTTTCGGGTCCGCGCCCCCGATGCCCCACTCGGCGCGCACCCGCGCGTGCCAGTGCTCGGCCAGGGCCTCCGCCAACTGCACGGACAGGCCGTGCAGTTCGAGGTAGTCGCGGTAGGCGTCGGCCTCGAACAGCCCGGCCGTCGCCGCGCCGATCCGGGAGCCGACGGTGACGAGCTGGAGCGCGACCACGTCCACCTCCCCGGAGTCCTCGGCGCGGAAGAAGTCGGCCAGGCAGAGGCGGCGGCCCCGCTGCTGGCGGGGGAAGGAGAAGCGGGTCCGCTCGCCTCCGTCCTCGTCCAGGACGATCAGGTCGTCGCCCTTGGACACACAGGGGAAGTAGCCGTACACGACGGCCGCCTCGGTCAGGTCCTCCCGCTCGACCCGGTCCAGCCAGCCGCGCAGCCGCGCCCGGCCCTCCGACTCGATCGTCGCGGGATCCTTCAGCCCCCACTGGCCCTTGAACAGGGCGCCCTCGTCCAGCCAGGGCGCGTACGCGGCGAGCGGGATGCCGGTGACGACCCGGGTGCCGAGGAACGGCGGCTCCGGTACGGGGTTGTCCGCGGCGATGTCCGAGCGGCCGGCGGGCTCGGGCTCACCGACCCCGACGACCGGCACCCCGACCGACGGCACCCCGGCAGGCGTGGTGACCTCCCGCTTCGGCACCCGGCGCTGCTTCAGGGCCGGCAGGACGGCCCCGGGCACACCCCGCTTGACCGCCATCAGCGCGTCCATCAGCCGCAGGCCCTCGAAGGCGTCCCGGGCGTAGCGCACCTCGCCCTCGTACAGCTCGTGCAGGTCCTGCTCGACGTACGCCCTGGTCAGCGCCGCGCCACCCAGGATCACGGGGTACGTGCCCGCGAGCCCGCGGCCGTTCAACTCCTCCAGGTTCTCCTTCATGATCACCGTGGACTTCACCAGCAGGCCGGACATGCCGATGACGTCGGCGGAGTGCTCCTCCGCGGCCTCCAGGATCGCCGAGACCGGCTGCTTGATGCCGAGGTTGACGACCTCGTAGCCGTTGTTGGACAGGATGATGTCGACCAGGTTCTTCCCGATGTCGTGGACGTCGCCGCGCACGGTCGCGAGGACGATGGTGCCCTTGCCCGCCGCGTCCGAGCGCTCCATGTGCGGTTCGAGATACGCCACCGCCGTCTTCATGACCTCCGCCGACTGGAGGACGAACGGCAGCTGCATCTGACCCGAGCCGAAGAGCTCGCCGACCGTCCGCATCCCGTCGAGCAGCACCTCGTTGACGATCTCCAGGGCCGACCGGCGCGCGAGGGCGGCGTCGAGATCGGCCTCCAGGCCCTTCTTCTCGCCGTCCACGATCCGGCGCTTCAGGCGCTCCTCCAGCGGCAGGGCGAGCAGTTCCTCGGCCTTCCCGGCCTTCAGGGACTGCGCCGTCGCGCCCTCGAAGAGTTCGAGGAAGCGCTGCAGCGGGTCGTAGCCCTCGCGCCGCCGGTCGTGGATCAGATCGAGCGCCACCTCCACCTGCTCGGGTTCCAGGCGGGCGATCGGCAGGATCTTCGAGGCGTGCACGATCGCCGAGTCGAGGCCCGCCTTCACGCACTCGTCGAGGAAGACCGAGTTGAGCACGATCCGGGCCGCCGGGTTGAGGCCGAAGGAGATGTTGGAGAGCCCCAGGGTCGTCTGGACGTCCGGGTGGCGGCGCTTGAGTTCGCGGATCGCCTCGATGGTGGCGACACCGTCGCGCCGGGACTCCTCCTGGCCGGTGCAGATCGTGAACGTCAGACAGTCGATGAGCAGGTCCGACTCCCGGAACCCCCACGTCCGCGTCAGGTCCGTGATGATCCGCTCGGCGATCGCGACCTTCGCCCCGGCCGTCCTCGCCTGCCCCGTCTCGTCGATGGTCAGCGCCATCAGCGCCGCCCCGTGCTCCGTGGCGAGCGCCGCGACCTTCGCGAACCGCGACTCGGGCCCGTCGCCGTCCTCGTAGTTGACCGAGTTGATGACGGCCCGGCCGCCGAGCTTCTCAAGGCCCGCGCGCAGGACGTCGACCTCGGTGGAGTCGAGCACGATCGGCAAGGTGGAGGCGGTGGCGAAGCGGCCGGCCAGCTCGGCCATGTCGGCCACGCCGTCCCGGCCTACGTAGTCCACGCACAGATCGAGCATGTGCGCGCCCTCGCGGACCTGGTCGCGGGCCATCTCCACGCAGTCGTCCCAACGGCCGTCCAGCATCGCCTCACGGAACTTCTTCGACCCGTTGGCGTTGGTCCGCTCCCCGATCGCCAGGTACGCGGTGTCCTGGCGGAACGGGACATGGCCGTAGAGCGAGGAGGCGCCCGGATCCGCGACCGGGGTACGGGCCGGGACGGCCGCGCCCCGGACCCGCTCCACGATCGCGCGCAGGTGCTCCGGGGTCGTACCGCAGCAGCCGCCGACGAGCACGGCGCCGTACTCCCGCACGAACCGCTCCTGCGCTTCGGCCAGTTCGGCGGGCGAGAGCGGATAGTGGGCGCCGTCGGAGGTGAGGACGGGCAGCCCCGCGTTCGGCATCACCGAGACGGGGACGCCCGCGTGCCGGGCCAGATACCGCAGGTGCTCGGTCATCTCGGCGGGCCCGGTGGCGCAGTTGAGGCCGATCATGTCGATGCCGAGCGGTTCCAGGGCGGTCAGCGCCGCCCCGATCTCGGAGCCGAGCAGCATCGTCCCGGTGGTCTCCACCGTGACCTGCACGATCAGCGGCAGGTCGAGCGCGCACCAGTCCAGGGCCCGGCGGGCGCCGACGACAGCCGCCTTCGTCTGGAGCAGGTCCTGGGAGGTCTCGATCAGCAGGGCGTCGGCGCCGCCCCTGATCAGCCCCTCGGCGTTCTGCTGGTACGCCTCGCGCAGCGGCTCGTACGCGATGTGGCCCAGCGTCGGCAGCTTCGTCCCCGGCCCCATGGAACCGAGCACCCAGCGCGGCCGGCCGTCGGCCGCCGTGTGGGCGTCGGCGGCGGTACGGGCGATCCTGGCGCCGGCCTCGGACAGTTCGTAGACCCGCTCCTCGACGCCGTACTCCGCGAGCGCCGCCAGGTTCGCCCCGAAGGTGTTGGTCTCCACGCAGTCGACGCCGACGGCGAAGTACGCGTCGTGGACGGCGGCGACGATGTCGGGCCTTGTCACGTTCAGGACCTCGTTGCAGCCCTCAAGGCCCGTGAAGTCGTCCAGTGTCGGATCGGCGGCCTGGAGCATGGTGCCCATCGCGCCGTCGGCGACGACGACGCGGCGCCCGAACTCCTCCCGCAGGGCCGGTCTCATGACAACCCCCGCAGATGGCCGAGGAGTTCGGCCGTGCAGCCGAGCCCGTACGTCGTCCTGATCCGGTCGAGGAGCGGCTCCCGGTGCAGCCGGTACTCCTGCGTCCCCACGTAGTCGAGGACGGTCGCGGCCACCGCGCAGCCCAGCTGCGCCGCGCACCGCTCGGGCACGCCCCAGGCCGTCCCGGCGAGGAACCCGGCCCGGAAGGCGTCGCCGACCCCCGTCGGGTCGACCACCCCGGGCACCTGGACCGCCGGTACGGACAGGGTGTCCCCGTCCGCGCGGCGGATCCGGACGCCGGAGGCGCCGTGGGTGGTGACCCAGGCCCCGACCCGGCGCAGGATCTCCCGCTCCGACCAGCCCGACCGCTCACCGAGCAGGGCCGACTCGTACTCGTTGCTGAAGAGCCACCGCGCGCCCTCCACCAGGCCCCGCACCTCCTCCCGGCCCAGCCGCGCCAGCTGCTGCGACGGGTCGGCGGCGAACGGGATGCCCAGCTCCCGGCAGGTCCGGGTGTGCCGGAGCATGGCCTCGGGGTCGTCCGGGGAGACCAGGACAAGATCGAGCCGTCCGGTCCTGGCGACGACCTCCCGCAGCTCGATCTCGCGGGCCTCGGCCATCGCACCGGCGTAGAAGGTGGCGATCTGGTTCTGCGCCCGGTCGGTCGTGCAGACGAAGCGCGCGGTGTGCAGCGAGGAGCTGACCCGCACCGAGTCGGTGTCGACCCCGTGCTCCTTCAGCCACACCCGGTACGGCTCGAAGTCCGCGCCGACCGCGCCCACCAGGACCGGGCGGAGCCCCAGGACCCCGAGCCCGAAGGCGATGTTCGCTGCCACACCGCCGCGTCTGACCTCCAGGTTGTCGGCGAGGAACGACAGGGAGACCCGGTCGAGCCGGTCGGCGAGCAGCTGCTCGCTGAACCAGCCGGGGAAGGTCATCAGATGGTCGGTCGCGATGGACCCCGTGACAGCGATCCGCATGTCCTACACCCCTTCGCCCGTGAGCCCCGCGGCCTTCTTCAGCGCGTCCACCCGGTCGGTGCGCTCCCAGGTGAACTCGGGGAGCTCACGGCCGAAGTGGCCGTACGCCGACGTCGTCGCGTAGATCGGGCGCTTCAGCTCCAGGTCGCGGATGATCGCGGCCGGCCGCAGGTCGAAGACCTCGCCGATCGCGTCCTGGATCGCCGCGTCCGGGAGGGTTCCCGTGCCGAAGGTCTCCACGAAGAGGCCGACCGGCTCCGCCCGGCCGATGGCGTACGCGACCTGCACCTCGCAGCGGCGCGCGAGTCCGGCCGCCACGACGTTCTTGGCGACCCAGCGCATCGCGTACGCGGCGCTGCGGTCCACCTTCGACGGGTCCTTGCCGGAGAACGCGCCACCGCCGTGCCGGGCCATCCCGCCGTACGTGTCGATGATGATCTTGCGCCCGGTGAGTCCCGCGTCGCCCATCGGGCCGCCGACCTCGAACCGGCCGGTCGGGTTCACCAGCAGCCGGTAGCCGTCGGACTCCAGGTTGACGCCCTCCTCGGCGAGCGCCTTCAGCTCGGCCTCGACGACGAACTCCCGGACGTCCGGGGTCAGCAGCCCCTCCACGCTGATGTCGGCCGCGTGCTGGGAGGAGACGACGACGGTGTCGAGCCGGACCGGCCGGTCCCCGTCGTACTCGATGGTGACCTGCGTCTTGCCGTCCGGCCGCAGGTACGGCACGGTCCCGTCCTTGCGGACCGCCGTCAGCCGGCGCGCGAGGCGGTGCGCGAGGGCGATCGGCAGCGGCATCAGCTCCGCCGTGTCGTCGCAGGCGTAGCCGAACATCAGGCCCTGGTCGCCGGCGCCGCCGGTGTCCACGCCCTGCGCGATGTCCGGGGACTGGGCGCCGATGGAGACCGAGACCCCGCAGGAGGCGCCGTCGAAGCCCTTCATCGAGGAGTCGTAGCCGATGTCGAGGATCGCCTCGCGCACCAGCTTCGCGATGGGGGCGTACGCGGTGGTCGTCACCTCGCCCGCGACGTGCACGAGACCTGTCGTGAGCAGGGTCTCCACGGCGACCCGGGCGTCCGGGTCGTCGGTGAGGAGCGCGTCGAGGATCGTGTCGCTGATCCGGTCGGCGATCTTGTCCGGGTGGCCCTCGGTCACCGACTCCGAGGTGAACAGCCGCCGGCTGCTCACGCTTCCACCTGGGCCTTGAAGAAGTGCGCGTCGATCGCGGCGAGGGTGCGGATGGAGTCGACCTCCAGGGTCTCCATCTCGATCGCCCGCCCGCACTGCTGCTCCAGGAGGAAGACGAACTCGACGAAGGACAGCGAGTCGATGAGCCGGTTCTCGATCAGGTCGAGGTCGTCGGCGATGTCGGACCGCTCGGGGTGCCGGTCCAGGATCCAGTTCTTCACCTGCTGCAGGCCGTCGGCCATGGTGCTTCTCCTTCTAAGAGGTAGGGGGAACGGTGATGATCGGGGCGGCGACCGCCACCGCGTAGTCGACGTCGTGGCTGATGGACACCGTGATCTCGGTGATGCCGGTCGCGGCGGCCATCTCGGCGGCACTCCGCCGCAGCTCCACCAGCGGCCAGCCGCCTTCGGAGCGCCGCACGACGATGTCCGTCCAGGGCAGGAACCTGCCCCGGACCCGGAGGGTCTTGAAGGCCGCCTCCTTGGCCGCGATCCGCCCGCACAGGCTCAGCAGATCGAGACCGGTGGAGGTGCGGCAGTCGGCGAGTTCGCCGGGGGTGAGCATCCGCTCGAAGAACGTCTCGCCGTACTCGGCGAGCAGCCGGCGGACCCGGGTGACGGACACGATGTCCATGCCGAGGCCGGGCAGGGTCGGGCCGCCCGCCGGCGGGGCGACGGGACGGGCCGGCACGTCAGCTCACCGGCCCGACCGCGGTACGTGCCTCCGTCACGGCCCGGGTGGCCGTGGCCCAGTCGCCGTGGCGGCGGGTCAGCGCGGACAGCCAGCGTTCGAGGCCGAAGGCGACGCAGCTGGTGAACGCCGGGCCTCCGGTCGACTCCAGGGTGATGGCGCACCGGTCGCCGAAGAAGTTGCGGTGCGTGTTGACGGAGGCGATCGCCAGGTCCTCGTACAGGAACTCGTGCTTCACGGGGGTGAGGCGCTGGAGCACCGCCTTGGAGCCGCCCTTGTCGAAGAACGGGTCGCAGGCTGCCTCCTTGCGCAGCGGCAGGTCGAGCGCCGCCGCGAAGGACTGGATGCGCGCGGTGAAGTCGCACAGGTGCGCCTCGGCGTGCTCGCGGCTGCCGATGGCGACGATCTCCCGCATCCGGAAGCCGAGTTGGCGCCGCATGCCCTCGTAGTGGGTCTCCTTGCGGAAGCACCAGGAGCAGACGGTCACCAGCGTGTCGTCGGCGACCTGCCGGCCCTGGTGGTCGAGGTAGACGGCGTAACAGGAGGCCGAGGGCAGGCCGAGCGCGGCGGGCTGGAGCGCGTCGCACGGGAAGCAGCCGTTGTCGTCGCAGTGGAACCCCGCGCTCTCGCGGCGCTCCAGGGAGAGGGGGGCGGCGACGACGGCCTGGTGGGGGAAGTTGTCGTAGTAGTCGAGCCGGGCCAGGTCGGCGACCGGCAGCAGCGGGGGCATGGTCATCGGGCGGGCGCCCGCGGTCACACCCCAGCTCTCGAAGGTGTCGTCGAGGAGCCGCAGCAGCGCGGTCGCCTCGGGGCCGAGGGAGGGGAGTCCCCTGGTCTCCCCGGCGGTCGCGGGGGTGGTCACGGTCATGGTCGGTGCACCTCTCGGGTGGGAGGGCCTGGGGTCGGGAAGGCTGGGATCGGGAAGGCCTCGGGCGGGAGGGCCCGGGATCGGGCAGGCCTCGGGCGGGAGGGCCCGGGATCGGGCAGGCCTCGGGCGGAAGGGCCCGGGATCGGGAGGGCCCGGGACCGCCTCAGACGACGGGCAGGGTGTCGTCGGAGAAGATCCCGGTCTTCAGGAAGAAGGCGAGCGGCTTGCGGATGGCCTTGCGCTCGTAGGGGCGGCGGCGCTCGTCGGCGACCAGCGCGTTGCGCAGGGCGAGCGGGTCGGCGATGCCGGCGTCGCGGTAGACGTGCGGGTTGTAGAGGGAGTTGACGCTGTAGACGACGTACCGCTTGAGGTACGCCTCGACCTCCGCGACCCGCGCCGCCGGGACCGCCTCGCACATCCGGGTGAAGAGCAGCGAGACGAGCTCGCGGCCGAAGGCGATGTGGCGGGACTCGTCCTGGTGGTGGATGCGGTTGACCTCGCGGATGGTGTGGCAGAGGGACTCGTCCTGCGCCATCCGGGTGTTGTAGTGGTCGACCAGCTCCTCGAAGAACAGGATGCGGGCGAAAACGAGGAAGTTCTCGACCTCCGGCTCCCACGCGGAGTCGGCGCGCATGGCGGTGGAGCCGTAGATCTTGTGTCCGTAGCGCCGGCAGAACTCGGCGAAGAACCACATGTGCTCGTTCTCCTCACCGATGAAGTGGTGGAAGAAGTCCGAGGGAACCTCGAAACCGGGCATGTGGATCCGGCCGACGACCTCGATGAGCAGCTCACGGATGCCGTGCACGTTGAGGCTGTAGAAGTTGATCGACTCCCACTTCGACAGCCGCCGGATCGTCTCCTCGCCGAGCGCGTCGAAGTGCGGGGTGCCGTGGACGGTGAGCAGCTCGGGGGTCATCCACAGCTGGTCGTCGGCCAGCCGGTCCGGCCAGTCGAACTGCTGGTAGGGGTTGTAGTACTCCTCGATGGAGCGGGAGCTGAGCCGCTCCAGGACGTCGATGAACCGGTCGGTGACGGGCAGGGGGGCACTGACGCCCATGGCGACTCCTTGGCAGGGGGTGGGAGCGGTTACGGCCGGACCTCGTAGACCGCGTTGACCGGGGTCTCCGTGGCGCGCCGCCAGCGGGTGAAGCCCGCCTCCTCGGCGATGGCGCGGAAGGCCGGCTCGCCCGAGTGGTTGCCGAGCGCGTGCGGGCCGCGCTGGGCGACGGCCACGGGCAGGCACATCACGGCGGACAGGGCCATGAACATGCGCGCGGCCGGGGTGCGGGTGTCGATGTCGGCGGGCGAGACGTTCGACTCGACGAGCATCCAGGTGCCGTCCGGGTCCAGGGACTTGTGGACGTGCTGCGCGGCGGCGACCGGGTCCCCCATGTCGTGCAGGGCGTTGAAGAAGGTCACCAGGTCGTAGCCGGAGCCCGGGTAGTCGTCGGCGGCGGCCACCTCGAAGACGACCCGGTCGGAGAGGCCCGCCTCCTCGGCGAGCTGCCGGGCGATCGAGACGGCCTCCTCGGAGTAGTCGAAGCCGTGGACGGTCGCCGCGGGGAACGCCCTGGCGATGAGGAGGGTGGTGTGGCCGACGCCGCAGCCCACGTCGGCGACGGTCCCGCCGCCCGCGAGCTTCTCGGTGACCCCGTGCAGCGCGGGCAGCCAGTCGGCGACGAGCTTGTGCTCGTACGTGGGCTGGAAGAAGGAGCCCATGCCGGTGTCGAGGGCCGCGTCGTGCTCGGCCCAGCCGACGCCGTCGCCGGTGCGGTACGCGTCGACGAGGAGGTCCTCGGTGGCGTACAGCGCCTTGAGGGCGGTGAAGAACCCGGCGGCGAAGGTGGCAGCCTCCGGGTCGGCGAGCACGGCGACGTGGTCGGCGGGGAGGGTGTACGTACCGGCGCTCGGGTGGCGCTCGACGTAGCCGGCGGAGAGCTGGGCGTGCAGCCACTCCTCGACGTAGCGCTCGTTCGTGCCGGTCCTGGCCGCGAGCTCGGCGGCGGTCGTCGGGCCGTGCGCGGCCAGCGCCTTGTAGAGGCCGAGGCGTTCGCCGAGGGCGACGGTCAGCCCGCGGACGGCGGCGCCGGCGTCGGTGATGACCTGCTGGTGGAAGTCGTGGACGCTCATCCGGCCCGCTCCTCGGTGTGGGTGGGGAGGTCACAGGTGAAGAGGAACGAGCGGGGCACGCGCGGGATGTCGCGCGCCGGGACCCGGTAGGGCCAGCGGCCGAAGTCGGCGCCCTCCTCGCCGGGCTGCCTGACCTCCCGTACGTCCCAGCCGCAGTCGGTGAGCAGCGCCTCGGGCTCCTCGGTGCCGAAGAGCCACGGATTGCCGTCCTCCTTCAGGGCGTTGAGGAAGGGGCGGGAGAGCGGGTTGTCCAGGGCGGCCCGCGAGATGACGTCGCCGAGCAGCACGGAGCCGTGCGCGGAGTGCGCGGAGAGCGTCGAGATGAGGGTCCGTACGGCCTGCTCGGGCAGGAAGAACAGCAGCCCCTCGACCACCCACAGGACGGGTTCGTCGCTGCGCCAGCCGGCCTCCTTCAGTGGCCCCGTCCAGTCCTGGGTCAGGTCGACGGGGACGGTGACGCGGGTGCGTCCGGCCGGCAGCGGCTCGTCGGCGAGCATGGCCGCCTTGGCGTCGAGGAGGGCGGGTCGGTCGAGTTCGTAGACGGTGACGCCGTCCGGCCAGGGCAGCCGGAAGAAGCGGGTGTCCATGCCGGCGGCGAGGAAGACGACCTGGCGGATGCCGCGCTCCTCGACCGCCTTGACGACGGCCCGGTCGAGGTAGGTGGTGCGGATGGCGAGGAACGGCACGGTGCCCGCTCCGGCGTAACGTTCCAGCAGCTCGAAGCCGATCCGGTCGGCGACGGTGCGCGCGTAGGGATCGGCGAAGAGCCGGTCCTCGCGTTCGGTCTCCAGGGCGCGCGCTGCGGCGGTCCACTGGGCGGTGCGGGATACGGCCTCCACAGGAGGTCCCCCTTCACTGGGCGGTTGGGAGAGTTGCGGACGGCCGTGCTCAGGCGGTGATCCGGGCACAGGCGACGGGGTCCTCGGCCGCGGGCAACGACGACGGACGCGCGGCCCGGGCACCCGCACCGGATCCGGCGGGACGGCGCCGGAAGATGCTGTGCAGGATCATGCTGAACACGGCCGTCCCGTCGGCGGCCACGAGCGTGCACCGCGGCTTGACGGTGCCGGTGGCGGGGTTGAACGGCGACGGGGTGGAGCCAAGGATCTCCACGCGGGCGGTGAGCACGTCGCCCGGGCGGACGGGCCGCAGATAGCGGACCTCGTCGATGCCGGGCGAGCCCAGGCAGTCGCTGTAGGCGAGCAGTCCGTCCACGTAGCGGCGCATGAAGAGCGCCTGGGTGTGGAAGCCGCTGGCGATCAGCCCGCCGAACGAGGAGCGCGCGGCGAGCTCCTCGTCGGTGTGGAAGGGCTGCGGGTCGAAGCGCCGCCCGAACTCCAGCACCTCGTCCGTCGTGACGGTGACGGTCCCCAGTTCGTGGATGTCGCCGGGCCGGAAGTCCTCGAAGTAGCGCATCGCGCTTCCCCCTTGACCTAGGAGAGATCATTCCCTGGCAACACCCAATTTACGAATCACTCGTTCTTTTTGTCAACCCAAAAGAACTACCCGAGAGCGTCGGCGAAGTCCCCCCACAGGTCGTCGACGTCCTCGATCCCCACGGAGAGCCGTACGAGCCCCGGCGCTATCCCGGCCGCCGCCAACGCCCCTGCGTCCAGCTCGCGATGGGAGGTGGAGGCCGGGTGGGCGACGAGGCTCTCGACACCGCCCAGGGAGAGCGCGAGCCGGGCGATGCGCACCCCCTCGATGAAGGCCCGGCCCGCCTCCCGCCCGCCGGCCAGCTCGACGGACAGCAGCCCGCCCCCGCCCCCGGAGAGCACCTTCCGGGCGGTGTCGTACGAGGGACGGCCGGGCAGCCACGGATAGTGGACGGCCGCGACCGACGGATGCGCGGCGAACCGCTCGGCGAGCACGGCCGCGCTGGCGCAGGTCTCGCGCATCCGCAGCGGCAGCGTCTGGATCCCGCGCAGGGTCAGCCAGGCGGCGAACGGGTCGGCGCACGCGCCGAGTTCGACGGTCCGGGGCCAGATCCGGCGCCGCAGCCCGTCGTCGGCGAAGACGGCGGCGCCACCGAGCACGTCGGAGTGCCCGGCCAGGTACTTGGTCGTCGAGTGGACGACGACGTCGGCGCCGAGCTCCAGGGGCCGGCACAGGACCGGCGAGGCGAGGGAGTTGTCGACGACGGAGATGATCCCGAGCCGGCGCGCGACGGCGAGGAGGGCGGGCAGGTCGGGGACCTGCCCGGTCGGGTTGGCGATGGTCTCCAGGAGGAGGAGCGCGGGCCGCTCACCGGCGGCCGTGGCGGCGGCCTCGACGTCCGCCGGTTCCGGGTCGACGTACGTGACCTCGATCCCGTACCGCGCGGAGAGGTCGGCGAGAACGGCGTACGTACCCCCGTACAGGCACCGCTGCGCGAGCACCCGGTCGCCGGTCCGCAGCAGGCCGAGGAGCACCCCGCTGACGGCCCCCATCCCGGACGCGAAGGCGAGGGCTCCCGCCCCGCCCTCGAGCCCGGCGAGGGTCTGCTCCAGGGCCCGTACGGTCGGATTGCCACGCCTGCTGTACGCGTAGGGCCCGTCGGGCCCGGCCATGGCCTCGGCGAGCGCGTCGGCGGAGTCGAAGGCGAAGGCCGAGGACTGGACGAGCGGCACGGACAGCGGCCGACTCCCGGGCGGGGGCGGGTCGTTGACGACATGGACGGCGCGGGTGCTGATGTGGTGGGGCACGGCGACTGCTTCCTTCCGGTACGGGAAAGGGGCCGCCCGACGAGTCGGACGGCCCCTGGGATTGGCGTACGGGGGGACGATCAGGCGGAGACCTTGTCGCCCGCGGGGGCGGACTCGGCGGGCGCACCGGCGGCGAGCGCCTTGTCGCTCTTCATGACGAGGAGGGTCACGACACCGCCGACGGCGGCGATGACGGCAGCCCCGATGAAGGCGGCCGAGAAGCCCTCGGTCAGCGCGGGGAGGTCGCCGAGCCGGTCGGCGCCCTGGGACATGGCGAGCGCGGTGAGCGCGGCGAGGCCGAGGGCGGAGCCCACGTTGTAGGTGGTGTTGACGATGCCGGAGGCGAGACCGGCCTGCTCCTGCGGGGCGCCGGACATCGCGGCGATCATTGCCGGGATGTAGGCGAGGGACATGCCGAGCGCGGCGACCAGCGAGGCGGGCAGCACGTCGACGAGGAAGGTGCCGGTCGGCGGGACGGCGGCGAGCCAGACGAGCCCGGCCGCGAGGACCAGCAGACCGCCGGCGATCAGCGGCTTGGCGCCGTAACGGCCCATGAGGCGGGCGGTGATGGCCGTCATGAAGATCATCAGCAGCACGGTCATGGGGAGCAGGGCGGCGCCGGAGGCGAAGGCGCCGTAGCCGAGGACCTGCTGGAGGTAGAGGTTGAGGAAGTACCACATCGGGATCCACGCGGCGCCGAGCAGCGTCATGGCCAGGTTGGCGGAGCCCAGGCGCGGCACGCGCCACACGGAGAGCGGCATGAGCGGCTCGCGCACGCCCTTCTGGACGAGGAAGAACAGCACGAGCAGGGCGGCGGCGCCGACGAGCTGCAGCACGGTCCCGGTGGAGCCCCAGCCGACCTCGGGGGCGCGGACGACGGCGAAGACGGCGAGGGCGAGCCCGGCGGTGACGGCGACGGCGCCGAGGATGTCGACGGAGCCGCGGCGGGACCGGACGTCCGGCAGGAGCTTGGTGGCGGCGAGGGTGGCGAGGCCGATCGGGATGTAGATGATGAAGACCCACTGCCAGCTCATCCACTCGGTGAAGACACCGCCGAGGAACACTCCGGCGGTACCGCCGGCCGGGGCGGCCGCGCCGTAGAGCGCCATGGCCTTGCCGAGTTCCTTCGGGTCGTGCATGAAGAGCATCATCAGCAGGGTCATGGCGGAGGGCGCGATGAGCGCACCGCCGACGCCCTGGACGGCGCGGCCGACGATCTCGACCCAGGCGGTCTGCGCGGCCGCGGCGACGACGGATCCGGCGATCATCACGGCCCAGCCGGTGACGAAGATCTTCCGTGCCCCGACGAGGTCGGAGAGGCGCCCGCCGAGCAGCAGCAGCCCGCCGAACACGATGACGTAGGCGTTGAAGATCCACGAGAGCTCGCTCTGCGTGAAGCCGAGATCCTTCTGCATCTCGGGCAGCGCGACGCCGATGATCGAGGTGTCCATGATCACCATGAACTGGGCGGCAGCGAGCACGACAAGTGCCCACCAGCGCCGGGGATTGACGGTTGACATTGCCCTGCTCCTTCGCTCGACGTATACCCCTAGGGGGTACCTTCGCGGAGCACCGTAGCATACCCATGGGGGGTATGTAAGGCTGAGTGGACGGCCAGGATCCGAGGGAAGATGGCGGGCATGACCGCAGACGTGGACCAGGCCGCACACGACGCACTGCTCGCCCGCTGGACGTCGACCCTGCTGACCGCGAGGGCGGGCGGCGAGGGCCCGCCCCCGGAGCCGTACGGGAGGAACCTGCTGGCGCGCTGGTCGGAACCGCAGCGCCGCTACCACACGGTGGACCACCTGAAAGCGGTCCTGGACCGCATCGACGAACTGCCGCACGAGGGCGGCGACATGGAGCTGATCAGGCTGGCGGCCTGGTTCCACGACGCGGTCTACCGCCCGGACCGCTCCGAGAACGAGGAACGCTCGGCGGTCCTGGCCGAGAAGGCTCTGACGGAGGCCGGCCTGACACCGCGCCGGGTGACGGAGGTGGCCCGCCTGGTCCGCCTGACGGTGACGCACGACCCGGCGGACGGCGACACCGACGGCGAGATCCTGTGCGACGCGGACCTGGCGATCCTGGCGACGGACGAGGAGACGTACGGGGGGTATGTGCGCACGGTCCGCGAGGAGTTCGGCTTCGTCCCGGACGACGCGTTCCGCCAGGGCCGCGCGGCGGTCCTGCGCCAACTCCTCGCCCTGCCACGCCTGTTCCGCACCCCGTACGGCGCGGCGCACTGGGAGGCGCGGGCGCGGGCGAACATGGAGAGGGAGCTGGCGGGCCTGGAGGGCTGACGAGAACGCTGCCGATCTTCGTACAACTTTCCGCCGTTTCGTGAGTCTCCTCAGGTGGCGCCCGGTGCGCCCGCACACTTCTGTTTCACCTGAGGGGGAACCTCACGTGCCTCACGCACGCTCGACCCGGCGTCGGCTCCTGGCCGCCGCCACCACCGTCCTGGCCGTCACGCTCGGGGCGGGCACCCTGACCACCCTGCCCGCGAGCGCCGCGACCGCCGCCGACCCGGCGACCGGCGGGACGGCTTCACGGACGGACGCCACGGACGCCACGAACGCCGCGGCGCCGATCCCGTTCCCGAAGGACGCCAAGCTGACGGAGGCCGGGCTGACCGGCTTCCTCTCGCGCGCCAAGGGGACGTCCGACCAGCTCTGGACGCGCTACGCGGACGGTTCCTCGCGAGCCCTCGGATGGTGGGACCACCTGCGCTCCTCGCGGACCACGGACTACCTGGTCTCCGACGAGCAGAGGATGCTCACGCTCAAGAACCTGAGCACCGACGCCACGCTCAGGATCCGCGTGGGGCTCGAAGCCGACGGCATCATGTACGCCGGCTCGGCCGGGCACGCGGCCTTCACCAAGTCCGCGAAGGGCACGGACCTCCGGATGCACCGGTTCGACACGGAGGGCGGCGCGGTGGACGTGACCGGCCTCCCGGCCGGCGCGACCAGCATCTACGTCGCCCCCGGTACGCCCGAGGACGCCCTCGTCACCTTCACCGACGGCACGGCGAAGAAGTGGGGCCTGCTCGACCTCGCCACCGGCGCCGTCGACGAGATCCACGACCGCACGGAGGGCTCGGCGGGCGGCGACATCGCCGTCTCCGAGACGCACGTCGCCTGGACCGAGGGCGACAACAGCGGGCAGCCCATGCTGCTCCTCCTCGACCGGGCCACGGACAAGGTCAAGGTGATCCCGACCGACACCGGCTGGACGAGCGACCTCCAGATCGGCCTGGTCGGCGGCTGGGTGGTGTACGGCGAGGCGGGCGGAATCTCCCACGGCGACGTCAACCCGCTGTACGCCCTGACCGCGTACGACCCGGCGACCGGCACGAAGGTCAAGCTCCTCGACCACCTCACCTCCTCGGCCGCCGCCCCCGACGCCCTGTACGTCCGCGGTGGCACCCTCGCCCAGGGCGAGGGCCTGTACAAGCTCGCGCCCGGCGCGAACGGCGCGGCCCCGGTCGTCACCCTGGTCGCGACCACCGGCGAGCCCACGCACGTCGTCATCGGCGCGAACGACGTCCCGGCCGCGGTCGACCTCGACCAGAACGCCGGAAAGGCGAGCTTCACCTGGCAGCTCTCCCGGCACAGCGTGGACGTCACCCTGACCCTGCGGCACGTCCGTACCGGGCTGGCCCGCGAGTTCTCCGTGTCCTACCCGGAATCCTCTGCGGTGACGTTCACCTGGGACGGCACCATCGGCGGGGACTTCACCAACGCCTACAACGGCGACTACACCTGGCAGATGACGGCGGAGCCGACCAACGGCATCGGCCCGGCCACCTCCGCCTCCGGCACCTTCAAGGTCGTCCGCAAGACCGCGCCGCACGACTTCGACGACAACGGCAGCGCCGATGTCCTCGACCGCGACCCCTCCGGCCGGCTGTGGACGAGCGACACCGCCTACTACAAGCAGTGGGGCCAGCTCACGGCCCAGTCGCGCCGGCTGATCGGCGGCGGCTGGAACGCCTACGACCGGATCGAGGCCACGGGCAACCTCGGCGGCTCGGCCGTCGGCGACCTCGTGGCGCGGGACAAGGCCGGCGTGCTCTGGCTCTACCAGGGCAACGGCCGCGGCGGCTTCGCCCCCCGCGTGAAGGTCGGCGCGGGCTGGCAGACCTACGACAAGATCGCGGCCGGAAGCGACCTGACCGGGGACGGCCGGCCCGACCTGGTCGCCACGGACAAGGCGGGCGCGCTCTGGCTCTACAAGGGCACGGGCTCCGCGACCACCCCGTTCTCCGGGCGGACGAAGATCGGCAGCGGCTGGGGGGTCTACAACGACCTCGTGGCCGTCGGCGACATCGCGGGCGGGGCGGCGGGCGACCTGCTCGCCCGCGACAAGACCGGTGTCCTGTGGCTGTACACGGGCCGGGGTGACGGCACGTTCACGCCGCGTACGAAGGTCGGCGCCGGCTGGAACACGTACCAGCAGCTCGTCGCCATCGGTGACGGCGACCGGGACGGCCGCCCGGACCTCGTGGCGACCAGCCCGACGGGCGGCCAGTACTTCTACGGCGGCACCGGCAGCTGGAAGGCTCCGCTGCGCGGCAAGCAGCCGGCCTCCCTGCCGTACGTCGGCGCCGCGGGCGACCACATCGCCTGACGGCACCGGACGCCGGCCCGCCCCTGCCTCCGGGTGGGGCGGGCCGACGTCGCTTCCTGGCGGGGCGGCCGGCGTCCGTATGGCGAGACACTCCGGCACCGGGGAATGACAGGGGTGACTCGCGGGTTGACGCATGTCATGCCGTCAACCCCCGCCGAGACCGCTCCCCCGTCCGCCCCCAGCCCCACCCCCGCCTCCACCCGCATGCCGCTGGCCGTCTACATCCTCGGCCTCTCGGTCTTCGCGCTCGGTACGAGCGAGTTCATGCTGTCCGGGCTCCTGGAGTCCATCGCCGACGACATGAACGTCTCCATACCCCGGGCGGGCCTCCTCATCTCGGCCTTCGCGATCGGCATGGTCGTCGGCGCCCCGCTGCTCGCGGTCGCGACCCTCCGCCTCCCCCGCAAGACGACCCTGGTCACCCTGATCACCGTCTTCGGCCTCGGCCAGATCGCGGGCGCGCTCGCCCCGAACTACGCGGTCCTCTTCGCCTCCCGCGTCCTGAGCGCGCTCGCGTGCGCCGGCTTCTGGGCGGTCGGGGCGGCCGTCGCCATCGCGATGGTGCCGGTGAGCTCGCGGGCCCGCGCGATGGCGGTCATGATCGGCGGCCTCTCGATCGCCAACGTCCTCGGTGTCCCGGCGGGCGCCTTCCTCGGCGAGCACCTCGGCTGGCGCGCCGCGTTCTGGGCGGTCGGCGCCGCCTCCGCGATCGCGCTGGTCGGCGTGGTCACCCGGATCCCGCACATCCCGCTCCCTGAGACGAAGCCGCGCCTGAAGGGCGAGCTGGCGATCTACGGGGACCGCCAGGTGCTGCTGTCGATCGTGATCACGGCGCTCGCGGCGGGCGGCGTCTTCTGCGCGTTCTCCTACCTCTCGCCGGTCATCACGAGCGTGGCCGGGATCGACGCGCGCTGGGTCTCGGCGATCCTCGGCCTCTTCGGCATCGGCGCCCTGATCGGTACGACGATCGGCGGCCGGGTCGCGGACGGCCGCCTCTTCGGGGTCCTGCTCAGCGGCATCACGGCCTCGACGGTCTTCCTGGTCGCCCTGGCCCTCTTCGCCTCCAGCCCGGTCGCCGTGATCGCCCTCTCGTTCCTCCTCGGCGTCTCGGCCTTCTACACGGCCCCCGCCCTCAACGCCCGGATGTTCAACGTGGCCGGCGCCGCCCCGACCCTCGCGGGCGCCACGACGACGGCCGCCTTCAACCTGGGCAACACAGCGGGCCCCTGGCTCGGCGGCACCACGATCGACGCGGGCCTCGGCTTCGCCTCGACGGCCTGGGCGGGCGCGGCGATGACGGTGGTGGCCCTGGGCACGGTCGGGCTTTCGCTCCACCTGCACAAGTCGCGCTCGCGGGTGGTGGCCGGATCCGACACCGTTCGGGAGCCTTCGCGGAGCCGCGTACCGGCGCCCTGACGTACCCCGGCACGGAGCGGCCCGTCCCGGCGACTCCCCGTCACGCCGAGGTCGTGTCCTTGAGGAGACGGGTCATGAGCGGAGAGGGCTCGACCTCCAATTCCCTTCGCAGCAAACGGCGGTACTCCCGATAGCGTTTGACCGCGCACGCCCTGTTGCCCTCCGCGAGATGGATCTCGACGAGGATGCGCTGGGCCGTCTCCCGTATCGGATCGATCTGGGTGGCGGTCAACGCGGTCTGGTAGGCGTCCAGATATGCCCCCTCGGCCCGGAGCCGCTCCGCGAGACCCTCGAGGGCGTGCAGGCGCAGCTGGTCCCAGCGTTCGCGCTCCACGACCAGCCACTCGTCGGGCCAGCGAGGCAGTAGTTCCTCCTGGAGCCGGCCGACCAGCGCGTCGCGCTCCACGGGCGACACGCCGTCCGTGGCCGTGCGCTGGGCCAGTTCCCGCACGGTCTGCAGATCCACTTCGACGACAGGCGCGAGCCGCAGTCGCTGGTCCACACACTCGACCGTGGCGACCGGGCCGGCGCGGCGTCCGTGGCACAACGCGGTCCTGAGGTTCGCGGAAGCCCTCCGCGGGATGCAGTCGGGCCAGAGCAGCTCGGCTGCCGCACCCCGGTACACGCCTGCCGTGTGCAGGGCGAGCAGCGCCAACAGGCGCTGTGCCCCTAGGGGGAGGGGGATGCGGCATCCGGCGTACGAGAGCTCGAAGGCACCGAGCAGTTCGAGGAATACGCCGTTCGATGACACATCCCTCACTGTGCAACCGGCCGGTGGATCACGCATCCGCGCCCGGGCGCCGTCCTTCCGGTCCGATCCCCCGTTCCACGCCCTCCCCACCGCCGCCCCGACTTTTTCGGCACACGATCCCGCTCTCCCGCACAGCGGTCTGACCGGCGGCCAAATGCCCCGGCAACGGTCCGGAAACGCCTTCGAGCACGCGGTGCGCACGCCGCTTGGACATTACGGGTGACGGACGGCGAACGGGGCTCCCCGACGCTCATTCCGAAACCACGTCCGCACGCGGTGCCCATGGGCACGGAAGGCAGGCTCAGATGAAGCCTCGGGCGATCCTCGAAGGGCTCCGCGCCAGGCCCGGTGAACCGTTCGGCGATCCGCGCGTATGCGTGGCGCTGCTCGACGGCCCCGTCGACCTCTCGCACCCCTGTTTCGCGGGCGCGGATCTCACCCGCCTGGACACCCTCGTGCAGGAGCCGGCGGGCCGTGGGCCCATGTCCGTCCACGGCACCCATGTCGCCGGCATCCTCTTCGGCGGTCCGGGCACTCCCGCGCCCGGACTCGCCCCGCGCTGCCGCGGGCTGATCCTGCCGGTCTTCCGGGACGACGGCGACGGGCGGGTGCCCCAGTTGGACCTGGCCCGCGCGATCGAGCAGGCGGTCGAGGCAGGCGCCCATGTCATCAACATCAGCGGCGGCGAACGAGCCGCCGACGGGCAGGCCGACCCCTTGCTCGACCGTGCCCTGAGGCTCTGCGCGGAGCGCGGCGTCCTGGTCGTGTCCGCGGTCGGGAACGACGGAGCCGACACCCTCCAGGTGCCGGCCGCCGTCCCCTCCGTCCTGGCCGTGGGCGCCGCCGCGGCCGACGGCAGGCCGCTCGACATCAGCAACTGGGGCGCCGCCTACCGCACCCACGGGATCCTCGCCCCCGGGCAGGACATCGAAAGCGCCGCACCCGGTGGGGGGCTCGTCTCCCTGACGGGAAGCAGTTTCGCCACCCCTCTCGTGGCCGGGACCGCGGCGCTCCTCGTCGCTGCCCAGCTGGCCGCGGGCGCGGCCGCGGACCCCGAGGCCGCCGGGCAGGCGCTGCTCACGACGGCCACCACACCCGACTGCACCGACCCGGACGCCCCCGGCTGCCGCCGCGGGCTCGGCGGCAGCCTGGACGCCGTCCGGGCGCTCGCCCTCATCACCACCAGGAAAGAGGAGACAGCCGTGACCACTCCCGCAGCCGCCCCCACGCCGTCCGAGGCCCCGGCGCCGAACGGGTACGTGCAATCCGCAGCGCACGCGACGCCCGCGCCGGCACAGCCCGTAGAGCCGGTACAGGCCGCACAGCCGGTACAGGCCGCAGAGCCGGCCCAGCCCGCACCCGTGGACCCTCCCTTGCCGACGGCCCCGCAGACACCCGTGGGCGTCACCGCCGACGGAGGGACGCCTCCCCCGCAGCCCACGCCCCCGGCGCACCCCGCGCCGGCACAGATCCAGGCGCCCGGGCCGACGCCCGTACAAGATCCGGCCCCGGCGCCTGTCCACGCACCGGCCGTGACCGCGGCTCCCGCACCGGCCCCGGTCGCAGCACCGGCCGCAGCACCGGCCCCCACCGCTCTCGCGGCACAGGCGGCAGCCCCGGTTCAGGCCGCTCCGGCCCAACCGGCCCCCTCCGCGCCCCCTGTTCACACCGCGTACGCCACCACAAGCACCGGCGTACGCCCCTCCTGCGGCTGCGGCGGCGATCCGGCCGCGTGCAGCTGTGGCGGCGGATCGAACGCGACCCCACGTCAGCTGATCTACGCCATCGGCACGATCGGCTTCGACTACCCCACGGAGGCACGCCGGGACAGCTTCCGGCAGCAGATGCCCTTCTTCGTCACGGAGGTGGACGGCAAGGAGGTCGAGCAGACGCCCGACCCGTACAGCCCTCGCCAGCTCCGCGACTACCTCGCGAGCGCCCCCTGGGTCTCCGACAAGGTCACCTGGACCCTCACCATGGACGGTGCCACGGTGTACGCGCTGGAGGCCGAGCCCTCCGCCGGCATGGACTGGAGCGAGCCGCTCGTTCCGCCGGTGGAGGTGCAGCGCAAGGGGAAGACACCCGCCCGGATCGCCACCGAGCAGGGCAGGACGGACGCCGACCTGTTCAGGATGTTCGCCAACCCTCCGGTGTCCACGGTCTACCGGGTGTTCCGCGACGCCATCGCGGGCCAGGCCCTCGACCCGGAGAAGTCGGGTGAACGCGACGGGTACATCTCCCGTGTCTCCGTGCCCGGCGTCCTCACCAACCGCACGACACGTCTCTACTCCGGCCAGATCGTGCCGGTCGTCGAGGTGAAGAGCCGAGGGCTGTACACGTGGAACGAGTCGGCGCTCGTCGACTTCGTCTTCGACCAGGTCCAGAAGGACACCAAGGTCCAGAAGCCGGGCGGCAAGAAGGAGCTCCAGGTCGACGTCCGCAGCGACGAGGAACTGAAGCTCACGATCCGTGCCTTCCTCGACAAGATCTACTACCAGTTCCGCAACCTCGGCCAGACCTCCGCCGACCGCGCGCTCAACTACATGGGCACCAACGCCTTCCTGTTCGGCGACAAGATCGCGGAAGGCCTGCTCTCCGCGAGCAAGGTGCCCGGCTCCACCAGGAACCTGTACGCGCTCGACACGATCACCGTCGCCAAGAGCCCCTACTGCCGCATCGGTTCGGACTGCCAGGACGTGACCGTGACCTTCTACGACCCGGAGGACGAACGCAGGTCCCGGCTCTCGTACCTGTTCACCATCGACGTGAGCGACGAGCTGCCGGTCACCCTCGCCCCGGTCCACACCTTCCTCGGCTCCTTCTGAAACCCCCGTCGACCACCGAGAGGAGAGCCGTCATGCACACCCGCCGCGACCACCCCGGCGGCCTGCCGATCCAGGCCCGCCCCGTCCGCCGCGACGTCCCCGACGCCGGCGCCAGGGACACCCGTACCGGCGTCGAGGCCTCCCTGTCCTCCTGCGCCACCATGACCGGCCCCGCGCGGCAGATGTGCTACGCGAGCCACGGCGTGCGCATCTGACCCGCGACACCCAGGAGAGGAAAGGAAACCGTCATGTTCGACGAGACCCACGCCACGAGCACCGGAACCCCCCGCCGGTCCGCTCCCGGACAGCTCCGGCTCCAACTGCCTCACCAGTCCGAGCCCGTGCGACGCGACCACCGGCCCGAGGGGTACGACGCCACCGCCGGCGGTGCCCGGGCCAACGGGCTCTTCAACATCATCGGCAACCTGGCCGACAGCGTCCTGCCGTTCTGAGGGCACAAGGCCCGAAGGCAGGAAGAAAAGGGAAAGGAGACCGCAATGTTCGACGAGACCCACGAGACGAGCACCGACACGGGAACCCCCCGCCGGTCCGCTCCCGGACAGCTCCGACTGCAGCTGCCCCACCAGTCCGAACCCGTCCGGCGCGGCCGGCACGTCGAAGGATCCGGAGCCACCGAAGGCGGCGCCGGGGCCAGCGGACTGCTGAGCATGCTGGGCCAGGGCATCGACGACCTGTTCCCGTTCTGACGCACCCGGCCGGGCCGTCGCCGGGCATCAGCCCGGTGCCGGCCCGGCACCCGATCTGAGGAAGCGTCATGCGACTCGATCTGCCGATCCAGGCACCGGCGGTGAACCGGCGGGAGCAGTACGTTCCGTACCGCGTCGTCGTCCGGTTCCTGGACTCCGAGGGGCAGGAGCAATTCGTGCACCAGCAGCCGAGGGGCGACTACGGGACGCTGCCGGCGGACCCCGCCCCCCTGCTGCACGCCTACGGCCGCGGCTGGCACTGCGCGCCGCCGACGGGATGCCGGTGGACCGGCGTCCTGTGAGGGAAAAGGGAAGGGAAGGAGGCGGACCGAGCGACCGGCGGCCCGCCTCCGCAGACTAAGGAGCCGACACCATGGCCGGCCTCAGAGCGGCCGTCTCCTGGCCGAACGACAAGACGTACCTCTTCTTCGACGACGACACCTACACCCGCTACGACTCCGTCTCCGGAGCCCGTGAGGACTCCGGGTTGCCGCTGTCCAACTGGCCCCGGCTGCCCCGCTCCCCGGACGCCTTCGTCTGGTGGGGCGCGGGCAAGGCCTACGCCTTCACGGGGCACACCTACGTGCGGTACGACGACCCCTCCGACGGGGTCGAGGTGCTGTATCTGCCGCCGAACCCGCCGTTCACGGTCGAGGCCGGCTGGCCCGGTCTGCCCACCGGACCGGGCGGCGGGGCCGACTGGCGCACCGGCATCGACGCGGCCGTGAACTGGGGCAACGGCAAGCTCTACCTCTTCAAGGGCGACTCCTACGTGCGGTACGACATCACCGCCGACCGGGTCGATCCCGGCTATCCCCGCACCATCGCGGGCAACTGGACCGGGGTGTTCAGCACGGGCCTGGACGCCGTGGCGTATCCGGGCGGACGGTTCGCCTACTTCTTCCGCGGAGGGGAGTTCCAGCGCTTCGACGTGGACACCGACAGGGTCGACTCCAGCGGCACGCTGGACGCATCCTTCCGCCTCGCTCCCACCCCTCCCGGGGCGGTGACCGCGGCGCGGCTGCTCACCCTCGCCCAGGCGAACCAGCTGATGGCCGACCTCATCAGGCGCGGCAGACTCACCCTCAAGAGCCCGCCGTTCGTGGACGGCCCCGCCGGAATCGTGGCACCGACACCGGCACAGCGGGTCGCCGTCGGCCCGCCCACGCTCGACGGCATCCGCTTCACCAACCAGATCAACCCGGCGGCGGGCTTCTTCGACAACGTCGACCAGCGCATGCTCATAGCCCTCCACCGGCTGACCCGCTGGATCAACGCATCGGCTCCCGACGTCACCGAACTGCTCCACCTGGGCATCGGGCACGGCGGGCCGGATCCGAAGGACTGCCACAACCAGGGTCGGGCGATCGACCTCTCGGGCATCGTCGGCGAACTGAACGGGGTCGCGTTCACACGGTCGGTGCAGAAGCACTGGGGCGACCTGCCGCCCGTGCCGGGGACGAAGGTCCGCATCAGCCCGACGGCCGACGCGCTCGGGTGGGGCCTGTTCACGACAGCCTTCCGGTTCGGCACCTACGAGTGCGAAGGGAACGCCATCGGAGCCCAGAACAAGTGGCCCATGCCTGATCTCGGCGGAGGCGGTTTCGTGGTCTACCCGGACCACAAGGACCCGGGGCTGGCAGCGCAGCACCAGAACCACTTCCACCTGCAGCTCGGGGTCACCCGGCTGCCCTGACGGGCGGACGACCCGGCTGCCCTGACGGCGGGGAGACGGCTCAGGCCTCCGGCGGCCACTCCCCCGGGCGTCCCTTGGGCCGCCGTAGCCCCGCATCCGTGATGAGCCGGACCAGCTCCTTCGAGCCGACCTCGACCGCGCCCGCCGCCACCGCGTCCGCGTAGCGGTCGGAGGGGATGTCGTAGTGGTCGCGCTCGAAGGCGCGGGGCGGGGCGCCGATCGTCGCGGCGAAGGCGTGGAGCTCGTCGTGGGAGACGTCGCTGACCAGGTGGGACCACATGCGGCCGTGGCCGGGCCAGGTCGGCGGGTCGATGTAGAGGGTCACGTCAGGCCGCCCACGGGGGCGACGACCACGCCCGCCTTGCCGCAGACCCAGTGCGGGTCGGGGCCGAGTTCGGGTTCGACGTCCAGGGCGTGCGGGTCGCCCGTGGAGCAGACCGGGCAGAGGGGCCAGCGGCCGTACCGTTCGAGGAGGGCGTCCTGGACGTCCTGGGCGACGAGACCGGAGACGTACGCGATGCCGTCGGGCCACTGCTCGACCCACCAGCGCCGGTGCGTGACGGCGTCCTCGACCATCGACACCACCTCCGCCGCGGCCACGTCGCGCGCCGCGAGATCGGCGAGGACCAGGGCGCGAGCGGCGTGCAGGGCCTGCTCCAGGGGGTCGATGTCGTCCATGCGCACATTGTCACCCGACAAGCCTCGGGGGCGAAGGTCCCTTCCGCATCCGGGACCGTGCCGGGACTTCACGGGACGCTTCACGGGACTTCACGGGACTCATGGGGTCTTGACGCTTCCCGTCGCCGAAAATATCTTTCAGGTGTGACCAATGACGTGAAGGAAAGTTTCAGCGGCCAGGTCGGGTCCGTGCCCTCGCCCGGCACCCCGCCCTCCGCCGCGTCCCCCTCCACTCCCGCCCCGGCGCCTGCCGCCACCCCCGGGACCGGGCAGGAAGCCGCGCCGCCCGCGCCCGCCGCGCTCGCGGCCAAGGTGCGGACGCTCGCGCCGTCCATGACCCGGTCCATGCAGCGCGTGGCCGAGGCCGTCGCGGGCGACCCGGCCGGCTGCGCCGCCCTCACCGTCACCGGCCTCGCCGAGCTCACCGGCACCAGCGAGGCGACCGTCGTCCGCACCGCCCGCCTCCTCGGCTACCCCGGCTACCGCGACCTGCGCCTCGCCCTCGCCGGCCTCGCCGCCCAGCAGCAGTCCGGCCGGGCGCCCGCCGTCACCGCCGACATCGCCGTGGACGACCCCGTCGCCGACGTCGTCGCCAAGCTCGCCTACGACGAGCAGCAGACCCTCGCCGACACCGCCGCCGGCCTGGACACCGTCCAGCTCGGCGCCGCCGTCGCCGCCCTCGCCGGAGCCCGTCGCATCGACGTCTACGGCGTCGGCGCCTCCGGCCTCGTCGCCCAGGACCTCGTCCAGAAACTGCTGCGCATCGGCCTCCTCGCGCACGCGCACAGCGACCCGCACCTCGCCGTGACCAACGCCGTGCAGCTCCGCTCAGGCGACGTCGCCATCGCGATCACCCACTCCGGCTCGACCGGCGACGTCATAGAGCCGCTGCGCGTCGCCTTCGACCACGGCGCGACGACCGTCGCGATCACCGGCCGCCCGGACGGGCCCGTGTCGCAGTACGCCGACCACATCCTCACCACCTCCACCGCCCGCGAGAGCGAACTGCGCCCCGCGGCCATGTCGTCCCGGACCAGCCAACTCCTGGTCGTGGACTGTCTGTTCACCTGCGTCACCCAACGTACGTACGAGACGGCGGCCCCTGCCCTCGCGGCCTCGTACGAAGCCCTGGCCCACCGCCACTCACCCCGCACCCGGTAACCCTGAACCCGGAAACGCGAAAGAGCCGCACGTGTCTTCTGCTTCTTCCACCTCCTCCTCCGCCTCCTCCGCTGCCTCGGCTCCCTCCGCCACGTACTCGGAACTCCGCGCCCAGCTGGCCACCCTCACCACCGAGGCGTTCCGTCCCGACCTCGCGGAGATCGACCAGCTCCCGACCCTCACCATCGCCCGGACGATGAACAAGGAGGACCAGACCGTCCCGGCGGCCGTCGCCGAGCAGCTGCCGCTGATCGCGGCCGCGATCGACGCCACCGCCGCCCGCATGGCGCGCGGCGGCCGGCTGATCTACGCGGGCGCGGGCACCGCGGGCCGACTCGGCGTCCTCGACGCCAGCGAGTGCCCGCCCACCTTCAACACCGACCCCTCGGAGGTCGTCGGCCTGATCGCGGGCGGCCCGTCGGCGATGGTGAAGGCGGTGGAGGGCGCGGAGGACTCCAAGGACCTCGCTGCGGCCGACCTGGACGCGCTCGACCTCACCGCGGACGACACGGTGGTCGGTATCTCCGCCTCCGGCCGCACCCCCTACGCCATCGGCGCGGTCGAACACGCCCGCGCGAAGGGCGCGTTGACGATCGGCCTGTCCTGCAACGCGGACAGCGGACTCGCCGCGGCCGCCGAGCACGGCATCGAGGTCGTCACGGGCCCCGAACTCCTCACCGGCTCCACCCGGTTGAAGGCGGGCACGGCCCAGAAGCTGGTCCTCAACATGATCTCGACGATCACCATGATCCGGCTGGGCAAGACCTACGGAAACCTGATGGTCGACGTCCGCGCCTCCAACGACAAGCTGCAGGCCCGCTCGCGCCGGATCGTCTCCCTCGCCACGGGCGCGCCGGACGAGCAGATCGAGACCGCGCTCGCCGAGGCGGACGGCGAGGTGAAGACCGCGATCCTGATGATCCTGGCCGACATCGATGCCAAGACCGCCGACCAGCGACTGCGCGACACCCAGGGCCACCTCCGCGCCGCCCTGACCGCGCCCTGACCCCCGGCTCCCCCTGAAGCTCCCCTCCTCCGAACGTCCCCACCCCTGAACGTCCCCACCCCCCGCACAGCAAGGCACCACCGCACATGAGCACAGACGACAAGAACCGCGCCATCGCCGCCGCGATCCTCCCGCTCGTCGGCGGCCCCGAGAACATCGACTCGGTGGCTCACTGCATGACCCGGCTCCGGCTGGGTCTGCGGGACCGCTCCCTGGTCCAGGACGAGGCCCTCAAGGCCCTGCCGTCCGTGATGGGTGTGGTGGAGGACGACACGTACCAGATCGTGCTCGGCCCCGGCACGGTCGCCCGCGTGACACCGGAGTTCGAGGCGCTGGTGGCGGCGGCCCCGAAGCCGTCGGCGGACGACCTGGCGGCGCAGGGTGCGGCGATCAAGGCGGCGCAGAAGGCGAAGAACCAGACCCCCTTCAAGCTCTTCCTCCGCAAGATCGCGAACATCTTCGTCCCGCTGATCCCGGCGCTCATCGGCTGCGGCATCATCGCGGGCCTGAACGGCCTCCTGATCAACCTGGGCTGGCTACCGTCCGTGACTCCCGCTCTCGCGGCCATGGCGAGCGGCTTCATGGCCCTGATCGCGGTGTTCGTGGGCTTCAACACGGCGAAGGAGTTCGGCGGTACGCCGATCCTGGGCGGTGCGGTGGCGGCGATCATCGTCTTCCCTGGCGTCGCCAAGATCGACGCGTTCGGCCAGACGCTCTCGCCGGGCCAGGGCGGTGTGCTGGGCGCGCTCGGCGCGGCGGTCCTCGCGGTGTACGTGGAGAAGTGGTGCCGCCGCTGGGTCCCGGAGTCCCTGGACGTCCTGGTGACGCCGACCCTGACGGTCCTGGTCTCGGGCCTGGTCACCATCTTCGGCCTGATGTTCGTGGCCGGTGAGATCTCGACCGCGATCGGCGACTTCGCCAACTGGCTGCTGGCCAACGCGGGCGCGGGCGCCGGCTTCGTGCTCGGTGGCCTGTTCCTCCCGCTCGTGATGCTGGGCCTGCACCAGGCGCTGATCCCGATCCACACGACCCTGATCGAGCAGCAGGGCTTCACGGTCCTGCTCCCGATCCTGGCGATGGCGGGCGCGGGCCAGGTCGGCGCGGCGATGGCGGTCTACCTCAAGCTCCCGCGCAACGGCTCCATCCGCCGCACCATCAAGTCCGCCCTCCCGGCCGGCTTCCTGGGCGTGGGCGAGCCCCTGATCTACGGCGTCTCCCTCCCCCTGGGCCGCCCGTTCGTCACGGCCTGCGTGGGCGGCGCCTTCGGCGGCGGCTTCATCGGCCTCTTCAACATGCTGGGCGACAAGGTCGGCTCCACCGCCATCGGCCCCTCGGGCTGGGCCCTCTTCCCGCTCCTCGACGGCAACAAGGGCCTCGGCGAGACGATCGCGATCTACGCGGGCGGCCTCCTGGTCGGCTACGCGGTGGGCTTCGTGGCGACGTACGTCTGGGGCTTCAGCGCCCGCCTCCTGGAGGAGTTCAACGTCGACACGGACCCGGTCGAGGTCCCGGTCGCCTCGGGCGGCCCGACGCCCACGACCCCGGCCCAGGAACCGGCGAAGGTCTGACGTCCGACGCCACGAGGTCGACACGAAGGACGACACCAAGGCTGAGGGCCGCCCCGGCACGAACCGGAGGCGGCCCTCTGCCGTTCCCCAACGCCAACCCCAACCCCACAAGAACTCCGTGGCGCCCCACCCAGGACGCCCCTACGCTGCCCCCATGGGTTACTGCAAGACCTCCTACGTCTGCCTGCCGTGCCGCGCCTCGTACAAGCAGCCGTACGACGAGGCGCGTGAGCGCCGGTGTCCGCGCTGCGCGCGCGTGATGATCCACGCCGGCTCCGCCTTCGCCCCTCCGCCCCGCCGCGACAAGGCGGCCTGGCGGACGCTCACCCTGCTCCTGAACGCCGGCGTCGGCTTCCACAAGTCCTGCTGCGGCGGCCCCGGCTACCGG
This sequence comes from Streptomyces sp. NPDC047981, assembly GCF_040653315.1. Taxonomy (NCBI): domain Bacteria; kingdom Bacillati; phylum Actinomycetota; class Actinomycetes; order Kitasatosporales; family Streptomycetaceae; genus Streptomyces; species Streptomyces sp. NPDC047981. The sequence continues at coordinate 35,642 of NZ_JBEZNQ010000035.1, forward strand.
CCCCGCGAACTGCGCGAGGCCCGCACCTGGCTGGCGGAGCGCCGCCCGTCCTACTCCCTCTGACGTCCTACCCGCAGTACGCGTCCTCCGCAGGCCGCTCCCCCGTCTTCAGGAACGTCGTCACCGCAGCGTTGCCGCAGGCGTTGCCGTTGCCCAGGTACATGCCGTGGCCGCCCTGGTCGACGGTGACCAGGCGGGCGCGGGAGCCCAGGGCCTCGCGCATCTTCAGGCCGCTCGCGTACGGGGTCGACGGGTCGCGGAGGCTCTGGATCATGAGGATGTTGGAGGGGCCCCGGTCGGTGATCCGGGTGGGCTTCTCGGCCGGAGGCTGCCAGAAGGAGCAGGGCGTGATGTTGACCGGCATGCCCGCCGTCAGCGGGTGGCGGGCGCGGTCGGCGGCCACGGCGCGCTCATGGACGCGGACCGACGCCGGCCACTTCACGTCGTTGCAGATCACGGCGACGCTGAGCGCCGCGTCCGAGTCCGGCATGGCGGCGGAGGACTGGGCGGGCAGGACGGGCGTGACCTTCGGGTCCTGGGCCGCCTTGACGAGCTGAGCGAAGGACGCGAACGCGCCGTCCGAGTAGAGCGCGTTCTGCAGCGCCTGACGGAGGATGTTCCCCGTCAGCGGGACACCCGGCGTGGTCGACTCCTTCGGCTCGCGGTCCAGACGGGCCGCCAGATCCAGGATCGACGGCCGTACGTCCCCGGCCCGCTCGGCGAGCCGCAGCTCCCCCCGCGCCGGGTCCGCCGCCCAGTTCGCGAAGTCCGGGAAACGGTCCTCCGCACCCTTCGCCATGTCCGCGAGCCAGCCCCGTGCGACCCGCCGCGAGTCGGGGTCGGCGCTGCTGTCCAGGACCCAACGGTCCGTACGGTGCGGGAACTTCGTCGCGTACACCGCCCCCACGTACGTCCCGTACGACACCCCCCACGCGGAGAGCTTCTCCTCCCCGAGCGCCTGCCGGAACCGGTCCAGGTCCCGGGCCTGGTTCACCGTGGTGAAGCTGCGCAGCCGCTCGCCTCCGTTGGCCAGACAGGCCTCGGCGGTCCGCCGGGACCGCGCGACGTTCTCGTCGATCGACCCGTCGGCGGCCGGCCACGACCGCAGGGTCACCATCCGCCGATCCTCCGGATCGAGCCCGCAGTTCGCCGTCGAACTCCCGCCGACCCCGCGCGGGTCGAACGCCACCAGGTCGTACGCCCCGCCCAGCTCCGCCTTCAGCGCCGCCCCCTTCTGCGAGAGCCGCTGCACCCCCGAACTGCCCGGCCCGCCCGGGATGACGACCAGCGTCCCGCGCCGCGCCTCGGGCCGCTCGCTGCAGATCCGCGAGACCGCGAGGGAGAGCCGCGGCCCGTCCGGTTCGGCGTAGTCCTGCGGCACGGAGAGCGTGGCGCACTCCTGCCCGAGACCGACGGGCCCGCACGGCGACCAGTCGAGCCCGGGCGCGGCGGACGCCGAGGCGGTAGCGCCGGGTGCGGCGATGAGGGTGGCCGCGACGGTGGCGGCGGAGAGGGCGAGAACCAGGCTGGTGCGTCCGTAAGTCGTCATGGATGCAGCCTCTTCGATCAGCCGCCTACGCCCCATCCGGCCGGCAGGCGGATCGCGGGTGGGGTCAACCCCACCTGCCGACTGGGGACTTCAGGGCAGTCTCCCGTCACGGTTGACCGCCCGCACCCGGGCCCGGAGCACGTCCCCGTGCGGTGCGGGACTGAGCATCTCGGCCGGACAGTCCCACTCCCGCCCACCACCGGGCGGCCTCAGCTGCACACAGGGCCCCACGAACCCCATGACCCGACCGATCCGCCCGTCACGGGCATCCACGACGTACGCCCCGGCGTTCACCTCGGCGTTCACCGGCGGACCTCGTTCAGGACGGCCGCGAGCCGCAACGCGGTGTCGAGATTGCACCGCCCCAGCTCGACCAGCGGATACGCCTCCCCCGTCCCAGCCATCGTGAGCGGGTCGACCCCGAGGGAGGGCAGGGCGACGCCGAGGGCGTCGAACTCACCCTTGAGCTGACGGACGACTTCCTGAACGGCGTGGAGACGCTCAAGCGAAGTGGGCATCTTACGGGCCTTTCCACTCTGTGTATCGGTTTCGACTACACCGAGTGTCCGGATGGAGAAGACTGGGGAACAGTGGTGCAGCCCCAACAACCCCATATGTGCAAGCGGGAGTTGATGACCATGGCCATGGCCGGACCGAGGAAGCCAGACCCGTCGACCTCACCCAGAGCGATAATCGGCGCGGAACTGCGCCACGCGCGGGACCGAAAGGGCCTGAGCCAGGAAACACTGGGCGAGGCGCTCTTCGTGAGCGGCTCGTACATCGGCCAGATGGAGGCGGGTACGAGACGGATCCGCCCGGAGATCGCGTCCCAACTGGACGAGGTGTTGGGAACGGGAGGCTTCTTCACGCGGAACTGCGGGGCGGCGAACAAGTCGAAGTACCCGGACCACTTCGCGGAGGCGGCGGAGGCGGAAGCGGTGGCGGAGACGATCAAGGAGTTCGCACCCTTGCTGATCCCGGGCCTGATGCAGACACCGGCGTACGCGAGGGAGGTCTTCCGCGCGTATCAGCCGACGGCCCTCGACGAGACGATCGACGAGTTGGTCGCGGCAAGGCTCGACCGTGGCCGCCTACTGGGCGACCCAACAAAGCCGTTGTTGTGGGTGGTGCTGGGAGAGGCGGTACTGAGACAGGAGGTGGGCGGCCCGGCGGTGATGGCGGAGGCGTTACGGCACGTGGTGGGCCTGGCGAGGAAGCACAGGGTGATCGTGCAGGTGCTGCCGTTCGGGGCGGGGGCGTATGGGTCGATGGGCGGCGGGCTGAAGCTGATGTCCTTCGAGGACGCCCCACCACTGGTCTACCTGGAGGGCCATGGAACAGGCCAGTTGGAGGACGACCCGGCCACGGTCACGCGCCACACACTCACCTACGATCTGCTCGGGGCCGCAGCGCTACCACCTCGCGAATCCCTGGCCCTGATCGAGTCCGTGGCGGAGGATTACGCCCATGAAGATCGACATCTCTGACTACGACCTGAGTGCGGCGGTCTGGTTCAAGTCCAGCTTTAGCGGGGGCAGCGGAGGAGACTGTGTCGAGGTCGCCACCTGGCGCAAGTCCTCGTACAGCGACGGCAGCGGCGGCAACTGCCTAGAGGTCTCCGATGACCACCCCGGCATCGTCCCCGTACGTGACTCCAAGAACCCCGACGGCCCGAAGCTCGCGTTTCGGGCCGCCGCGTGGGCCACGTTCATCGAGGGCGTCACGGGATCCTGCTGACTGAGCCGAGTCGGGGACCAGCCGGTCGGGCGCTCGCACAGCCACTACCGCGCCCACCAGCTGGTCTCCACCGGCCCCGAGCTGACCGCCCCCGCGAGCCTCTGGTGGGGCCGCCCTCTCTCCGAGTGTGGCGGGTTCCACCGGCGCCTCAAGGGCGCTCCCTACGGTCGCGTCGCTCCGCGATGGCCTACGGCCACCCTTGACCCACCGCCTCCACCCGCCCTTTCACACTCGGAGGGCGGCCCGGGGGCGTGGCCACGCGAGCAGGCCGGGTATCGCTCCGGCGCCAGGGCGGCCTGCGGCCCGGTGGGGTGGGGGCCGGGCATCGCTCCGGCAAGGGGACTCCTCGCCTCGGTGGGTGGGGGCTAGGTTCGCGGCCGAGGCGAGGAAGCACGTACCGGTCGGCTCGGGGTGCGCGGCAGTGGAATGGGGCGGTGGCGGCACCGGCTCAGCGGCGGACGGTCGGAGTCGGGCCGGGACTCATGCCCCGCTGACAGCCGCCCGGTGGGGGTGCGCCACACTCACGTGACCCGACCGCCCCATCAGCAAGGATCACAGTGGAAACGACGGCACAGCGCCCCCGGAAGCGAGCACGCAACCTCGTGCTGGCGGCGGTACTCGTCTGCTTCGCCGAGTTGGCCGGCTGGTGGTGCAGCCAGGACGGCGGACTGGTTGTGGTGGCGAAGCTGTTCCACCACCCGTTGCTGTTCGGCGTGCTGGTCGTGGGATTGCTGACGGCGGCCGTGTTCGTCGGGGTGCGCAACCTGGCCGTCCGCATCCTCACCGGCATCGCGGCCGCGCTCGCGGCGTTCGCGGCGGTGCCCTTCTTCCTCCTCGCTTCCATCCCTTCGGAGACGTCGGACAGAACGGCCCCCGGTAGGCCGGACCGACACCTCGTGATCGAGGAGGGATCGGCGATGATCGACCCGCTCTGGTGGGTCTACGTCGACGAGGGCTGGGGCCCGACCCAACGCCGCTGGAAGGTCGGGTACTTCAACGGCGACGACTTCACCAACGGCCTGCACGAGGCGTCCTGGGTAGGCCCCGACCGGATACGCATCGTCACCGGCGACCCGACAGAAGAGGCTCAGGTCCACCTCATCGACCTCGACCCCGAGACCGGCAAACCTCTACGCACTCTGACGCTGGGATAGCCGCCGGACGCCCCTAACCGCACCCAACTCCCGCCCCAGGCACCGAATCAGCCCTCCGTGCCCGGCATATCCAGAGCGTCACCGCGAATACGTTGCACTTAGGGCCACGAGACGAGCCCAGGCGACCCCACCACCCACCGGACAGTCACCGGCGGGGCATGAGTCCCGGCCCGGCACCGACTGTCCGCCGCCGAGCCGGTGCCGCCACCGCCCCATCCCACTGCCGCGCACCACACCCAACCCCACACCGACTCCCCCACCCCGGCCGCGAACCGAGCCCCCACCCACCGGCCGCAATCCGCACCCCGGCCGGAGCGATACCCGGCCCCCACCCCACCGGCCCACAGCCCGGCCCCGCCACCGCAGCGATCCCCGCCCTCCCCCGTGGCCACGCCCCCCGGCCGCCCCCCGAGTAGAAACCGGCGACCGGAGGTGGTGGGTCAAGGGTGTAATCGGCGCAGCCGACGCGACCGCAGGGAGCGCCCTTGACGCACCGCCGGAGGTCGCCACACTCAGGACGAGGGCGGCCGGCGCCAGAGGCTCGCGAAGACCCCTGGCCACGAGCCCCTCAGAGACCCGAAGCTCAAGCTCCGAGCTTCGAGCCCTGTTCTACGGAAGGGGTACGGGACAGGGGTTCAACCCACCCACCCACCCCCGAAGTTGACTCTCCGCGAGCAACTTGCCACTGACTGTCATATGCCTCTACGGTGAGCGAAGACGCCCATAAGACATAAGAACGGCCCCCGCCGGTGCTACCAACACCTGCGAGGGCCTCACCAACCAGATCGAAAGCGACGTTCGATCCATGGCTGACGCCGAGCTTAGTGCTGAGCCCCACCCCCTCGCCAACCCCGGCTATGGCAAGCGTTGCGCGCCGTACGAACAACCCCGCACCGACGCCGACTTTGCGCACCTCCGACCCCGCGAAGCCGCCATCGCCGCCTACATCGACCGACTGGCCGACGGCAGCGACATCTCGGTGAAGACGCTGGCCAAGCACCTCCCCTACGGCCAGTGCGCGATGCGCACCGCCCTCACCCGCATCACTCGCGCCGGCCACCTTCGCCGTGGACGCGAGTGCCTCGACGGCCTCTGGATCACCCGAACGTGGTGGTCCCGTACGGCCCGTGACGACGCGTGGTGGTCGGCCTTCCAACGCGGCGACGTCCCGAAGCAGCAGCCCACCCGCTCCCGCGCCTACATCCTCCTCGCCGCCCTCGGCCGTACGAACTCCGCGATGTCGCTCTCCCACGCCGAGTGTCAGGCCCTCGCGCCCCTGGTCAACGACTGGTTCGCCCGGGACGCCACCGAGGACGACGTCACGCGCGCGCTCACCACCGGCCTCCCGACCCCTGTCCACCACCCGGCGGCCCTCGCCAGCACCCGCCTGACGTCGAAACTCCCACCGGAACCGATCCGCCGCCGCGACCACCGCGACCGACCACCCCTCCGCCTCCTGGAGTGCGCCAAGTGCGGTGCGCCGGCCTACGCCGACCTCCTCAGGGACGGCGAATGCGGCCCCTGCCGCGGGGAACCCGCGCCCGCCCGCCGCACCGCCCTCCTCCCCGCCGCCCGCGTCCGCGCCCACGCGGCCGCCATCCGCGCCCGCGAAGGGACTCACACATGACGGTTCAGCTCGTCCGCACCGACAACGGGGCACGATGGAGGGGAGGAGGCGACGCCATGACCCCCAGCCCCGCCGATGACCGCCCGGACGACATGTCGATCGAGGACTTCGAGGAGTTCGCCAGCAGGGCATACAAGACCGCCAAGCTCGAATTCATCAACGGCCGGCTCGTCGTCAAGGAGGGACCGCCCAACGTCGAGGACTTCGAGGAACTCGCCCTCCTGGCGCCGGAGGGCGTGAAGCTCGAATTCATCAAGGGGAAGCTGAAGGTCAAGCCGTTGCCGGACCAGTACCACAAGGCCATCGTCATGTGGCTCCTGCGGGTGTGTATGCAGCAGCGGCCCGAGCTCGTCTTCTATCCGGAGCAAGAGCTGAGGGTGGACACCTACCGCAAAGGCAGGGCCATCGCTGACGGCGCTCTCGCTCCGCTCGACCACTTCGTCGCGAAGCCCGAGATGTGGGGAGACCCCGAAGGCGTTCTCATGGTTGTCGAAGTCACGTCCCACGGGCCCAACGCACTGTCCCGCGACCGTATCGAGAAGCGCGACGGCTATGCCGCCGCCGAGATCCCCGTCTATCTCCTCGTCGACCGCGACGCCGGCTCCGTCGTCGTCTTCAGCGAACCCCGCCACGGCGTCTACCAGCACCGCGCCGCCCACCCCTTCGGCGCCGGCGTCCCACTCCCCAGCCCTGTCGACATCACCCTCGACACCGAGAAGCTCAAGGACTACACCCCCTGAGGCGCCTCGTCCCCAGTCCGCTCAGCCCAACTCCGCCCCCGACGCCACCACCACCCCGTACAGATCGCCGATCGTCGCCAGCGCGCTGTCGTGGAGCTGCTCGGCGGCGACCGTGGGGGCGGCCCCTGCGACCCCCGTACGCAGGGGCCGGGTCGCGCAGGCGGCCGCGACGACGGTGGGGCGGTTTCCGCGCAGGAACGCCCCTTCGGCGGTGAACGTCACGCACATGTGGGTCATGAACCCGGCGATGACGACGTCCTTGTAACCGGCCGCGTCGACGTGCGTGCCCAGGTCGGTGTTCACGAAGGCGTTCGGGACCTGCTTCACGACGACCGCCTCGCCCTCGACGGGCGCCACGCTCGGGTGGATCGCGCCGATCTCGGCCCGGATGTCGTACGGGGTGCCCTCGCCGCCGTCGTTGACGACATGGATCACCGTCGCGCCCGCCTCGCGCGCCCCCCCGAGCAGCTCGGCGGCGGCTTCGAGCGCGGGCTGCCAGCCGTGCAACTCCATCACGCCGCGCGTGTAGGTGTTCTGGTAGTCGACGAGGATCAGCGTCGCGTCGGCCAGCGACGCGGGCGAGTCGTCGAAGCCGTTCAGCTCACGCAGCGTCGTGGACGCAGCTGCGGCCGTGGTCGTACTCATCGAAGTAGCCCCTCTTTCAGCGGTGTTCGCTCCGTCTGAAACGCTATGGCCGACCGCGACACGTCGGCAATGTCAACCAACTTGCAGATACGGACATTGCCCCAGGGCATCGAGAAGGAGCCCGATGGAACGCCTGATCGTCATCGTCCTCTTCGACGGCGTCGACCTCCTCGACGTCACCGGACCCCCCGAGGTCTTCGCGCTGCTGCGCCGCGAGACGGACGACGCGGCCGGCTACCGCGTGCTCCTGGCCGCCGAGACCATGGACCCGGTCACGACGTCCGCCGGCGTGCGGATCCTTCCGGACGTCACCTTCGACGAGGCGGCCACCCGCCCTGCGGACACGATCCTCGTCCCCGGTTCGGTCGAGGTCCGGACCGACGCGGACGGGCAGCGCCGCGTCCACGCCCTCGCCGACCCGGCCGTGGTCGACCGGGTCCGCGCCCTCGCCGCCCGGGCCCGCCGGGTCACCTCCGTCTGCGTCGGGGCGCACATCCTCGCCGCCGCCGGGCTGCTCGACGGCAAGCGCGCCACCACCCACTGGTCCACCGCCCGGCAGCTCGCGGCCGAGCACCCGCTGGTCGAGGTCGACGCCGACCCGATCTTCATCCGCGAGGGCGACGTCTGGACCGGCGCCGGGATCAGCGCCTGCCTCGACCTGTCCCTCGCCCTCGTCGCCGAGGACTTCGGCGAGAACGTCGCCCTGCGCGTCGCCCGCCAGCTGGTCATGTACCTCAAGCGCCCCAGCGGTCAGAGCCAGTTCAGCGTCCCGCTCGAACCGGTGTCGACGACCCGGCGCGTGGAGGACCTGCGCCACCACATCACCCGCCACCTCACCGACCCGCTCACGGTCGACGACCTCGCCGCGTACGCGAACGTCAGCAGCCGCCAGCTCACCCGGATCTTCAAGGACGAACTCGGCATGACCCCGGGCGTCTACGTCGAGGCCGCCCGCGTCGAACGCGCCCGCGCCACCCTCGAAACGACGGACGACACCCTCGAACGGATCGCGTCCACCTGCGGTTTCGGCACGACCGACACCCTGATCCGGGCCTTCCGCCGCCGCCTCGACACCACCCCGACCGAATACCGCCACCGCTTCCGCACAGCGGCTACGGGTGCATCCGGGCGCCCTTGAGCGCCTTGTCGACCGCGTTGCGCGGGCCGTACACGGCGAGGCCGACGACGTCGAGGGTGGCCGTCGGGACCGCTCGTACCGCGGCCCGGTTGTCGCGGTCGTTGCCGGTGGCGAAGAGGTCGGCGGTGAAGACCGCGCGGGGCAGGGCGCGCGCCAGGACGCGGCCGTGCGCGGCGGTCAGGGTCTCCTTGGACCCCTCGAAGACGAGGACCGGCTGCCGGAACATCGGCAGGTACGGGACGCCGTCGGCGTCGGCGTACGGCTCGCCGATCACCTCGGGGAGCTCCGCGCCGAGGCCGCTGACCAGGAAGGCCGTGACGTTCAGCCGCTGCCAGGTCTCCAGGTCCTCCCGCAGCAGCACGGCGATCTTGGTGTCGAACCGGACGGGCGCGTCGAGGTCGTTGTTCACGGGCTGAGAGTTCATGGACCGAGACTGCCGCGCACCGCCCTGCCCGTTCTTGTACGTTCCTGGCATGGTGGCGCGTGAATCGGTGGCGGCGTGGCGCCCGCGGATCCCGGGCGTCGTCGAGGTCTTCCATGCCCACTTCACCGAGCACGCGTACCCGATGCACGTCCACGACGCGTGGACGCTCCTGATCGTCGACGACGGCGCCGTCCGCTACGACCTCGACCGGCGCGAGCACGGCACCCCGCACGACACGGTGTCGCTGCTGCCGCCCCAGGTCCCGCACAACGGCTCCCCCGCCACCGACCACGGCTTCCACAAGCGGGTCGTCTACCTGGACCTGACCCAGCTGGACGAGAGCTTCATCGGCCCGGCCGTGGACGGCCCCGACCTCGCCGACCCGCTGCTGCGCGCCCGGGTCGGGCGGCTGCACACGGCGCTGGCCCACCCGGGCGACGCCCTGGAGGCGGAGAGCCGGCTGGCCCTGATCGCCGAGCGCCTCCGCGGCCATCTGCGGCCCCGCCTCGCCCGCCCGGACGCGCCCCGGCCGCCGGCCCGGGGCGTGGCGCACACCCTGCGGGAGCTGCTCGACGCCCGGCTCGACGACGGCGTGACCCTGGAGGAGGCCGCGCGGCTCCTGCACGCCCACCCCACCCATCTGGTACGGGCCTTCACCGCGGCCTTCGGCATCGCCCCGCACCAGTACGTGACGTCCCGCCGCGTCGCCCGGGCGCGCCGGCTCCTCCTCGCCGGCCGTCCCGTCGCCGAGGTGGCCACGGCGACGGGCTTCTACGACCAGTCGCACCTGACCCGCCACTTCAAGCGCCACGTCGGCACGACCCCGGGGCGCTTCGCTCAGAACCCGCCCACGCAGCTGAAGCCGCTGTAGCCGCTGCCGTAGCCGCCCGAGCCGCTCGTCCCGCTGCCGCCCGTGCTCCCGCGCGAGGGGGAAGAGGGCGGGGGCTGCGTGAGCGTGCGGTAGTTCTCGTGGAACAGCTCCTGCCACCAGACGGCGAACGCCGTGCCCGTCTCCCGTTCCGACTCCCGGAGCGCGGCGCGGTCCCACACCACGTCCGGCAGGTGCAGTTTCACCAGCGACTGCCGGAGGGCCGCCAGGCCGAGTCGCGGGATCCGCTCCGACAGCGCCGGGGCCGCCGGCACGTCCTCCCCGGGGACGTCGTGACGGAAGACGTACACCGTGCGCCCGGGCGTCCCGGGCTCGCCCAGCACGCGCCGGCCCCACACCGCCCGTTCCGCGAGCCGCGCCCGCCGCTCGCGCTCCTGCGCCCGCAGCCGGTCCTGCTCGCGGATCGCGGCCGCCGCCCTCTCCTGCTCGGCCCGGACCGCCGCGCGGATCTCCTCGCCGACCGGCGCGTACGCCGCGAAGGCCTCCCGGAGCGCCCGCTCGTACCGCACGCGGGTCTCCTCCCAGGTCCTCAGGGCGCGCCGCAGGGCCAGGTGCCTCCACAGCGGGAGAAGCACGGCCCGGGCGTGGGCGGCGCGGAGTTCGGCGCTGATCCGGTCCACGGTGCGGACGTGGGCGACCGCGGCGTTCACCCAGCGGTGGCACTCCTGCGGAGTGCACGGCACGAGCGCCCCGGTGGCGTCATGGAGGCCCGGGGTGCGCACGGAGAAGAAGGGGCCCTCGTACCGCGCGGCCAGCAGGTAGTCGGGGAAATGCTCGAAGACCCGGACCTTCCCCTCGACCCGTGCGACCTGCTCCTCGCCGCCCTGGCGGCCTGACAGCTCCCAGTAGTGGGAGAGGTGCGGTAATTCCGAGCGACGCATCGGCTCCACCCCCGCGGGTCGGGTCCCGGTCCCCTACCCCTTACCCCGCAGCAGCCCGCCCGCACCACCGACACGGACGGCCCGACCACCCGGACCCGCCCGCCCGCACCCGCCGAGCGGACTACCCGGACCCGCCCGCCCGCACCCGCCCGTACATCCACATGTCCCGCCGCTCGCCGCCCACTTCCTGCCAGGAGCGCAGCAGGCCCTCCCGTACGAAGCCGGCCCGTTCGGCCGTCTTCGCCGAGGCCTCGTTCCAGGGTTCGACCAGCAACTGCAGCCGGGGGATGCCCAGTTCGCCGAGTGCCCAGGCGCTCACCGCCGTCAGCGCGGCCGTGGCCGCGCCCTCGCCCCGGCAGGCGGGGACGATCCAGTAGCCGAGGGTGGCGCGGCCCTCGGGGAGGTCGCGGAGCCAGAGGCCGATCATGCCCGCCGGGCGGATGTCACGGCGGCGGACGACCACGAAGGAGTAGCCGGCGCCCGTCTCCGCGCGGCTCCACTGGCGGCGGACGAACGCCTCGCCCTCGCCTTCCGAGTACACCGGCGGGACCGTGTTCGTCAGCGGGATGTACGGGTCGGCCGACGCCTCCTCCACGAGCGGCAGGTCCGCCCGCTCCCAGGCCCGCAGCTCGTACGGTCCCGCGGCGAGCCGCGGCACGTCGAGGCTCACATCATCTCCAGGTATACCGCGAGCCGGTCGTACTCCTCCTTGACCCCGGCCTCCATGCCCGTCGCGAGGGCCTGGTCGCGGATCTCCGTCGACGGCCAGATCGACATGCTCGTGAGCGCCGTGCCGCCGTCGGGGGTGTCGTCGAAGGTGAGGGTGACGTGGACCGGCGGGCCCGGCATGAGCTCGAAGACCTCGGTGTAGACGAGGCGCTCGTTCGGCAGGATCTCCTCGTACGTGCCGGAGAAGACGATCTCGCGCCCGTCGGGCGCCTTCTGGCCCCAGCGCCACGCGCCGCCGGGCCTGAGGTCGATCTCGCAGACGGTCGTGGGCATGGCGGCCACGCCGTACCACTGACGGACGTGCTCGGGCCTGGTCCAGGCCTCCCAGACGCGGGCGGGCGGGGCGTCGAAGGTGCGGGTGATGACCAGCTCGCGGTCGGTCGGTGTCGTCAGCAGCGTGATCATGGCTCGCTCCCGCCTTCCCTGGCCCGTGGCCGTGCCACCCCTCCCCACCAGCATCACCCCGAACGCCCGAGGGCGGCACCCCCAGCAGGGAGTGCCGCCCTCGGTCGCGTACAGCTGTACAGCGAGGAGCTACCGAGCCGAGGCTCAGAAGTCCATGTCACCGCCCGGCATGCCGCCCGGAGCGGCCGCAGCGGCCTTCTCCGGCTTGTCGGCGATGACGGCCTCGGTGGTCAGGAACAGCGCGGCGATGGAGGCCGCGTTCTGCAGCGCGGAACGCGTCACCTTCGCCGGGTCGATGATGCCCTCGGCGATGAGGTCCACGTACTCGTTGGTCGCGGCGTTCAGGCCGTGGCCGACGGGCAGGTTGCGGACCTTCTCCGCCACGACGCCGCCCTCGAGGCCGGCGTTGACGGCGATCTGCTTCAGCGGGGCCTCCAGGGCCAGCTTCACGATCGCGGCACCGGTGGCCTCGTCGCCGGACAGGTCCGCCTCGAGCTTCTCGAAGACGTTGGAGGCCTGCAGCAGGGCCACGCCGCCACCGGCGACGATGCCCTCCTCGACGGCCGCCTTCGCGTTGCGAACGGCGTCCTCGATGCGGTGCTTGCGCTCCTTGAGCTCGACCTCGGTCGCGGCACCGGCCTTGATGACCGCCACGCCACCGGCGAGCTTCGCCAGGCGCTCCTGGAGCTTCTCGCGGTCGTAGTCCGAGTCGGAGTTCTCGATCTCGGCGCGGATCTGGTTGACGCGACCGGCGACCTGGTCGCTGTCACCGGCACCGTCGACGATCGTGGTCTCGTCCTTGGTGATGACGACCTTGCGGGCGCGGCCGAGCAGGTCCAGGCCCGCGTTCTCGAGCTTGAGGCCGACCTCCTCGGAGATGACCGTGCCGCCCGTGAGGATGGCGATGTCGTTCAGCATGGCCTTGCGGCGGTCGCCGAAGCCCGGGGCCTTGACCGCGACGGACTTGAAGGTGCCGCGGATCTTGTTGACGACCAGGGTCGACAGGGCCTCGCCCTCGACGTCCTCGGCGATGATCAGCAGGGGCTTGCCCGACTGCATGACCTTCTCCAGGAGCGGGAGCAGGTCCTTGACCGAGGAGATCTTGGAGTTGACGATCAGGAGGTACGGGTCGTCCAGGGACGCCTCCATACGCTCCATGTCGGTGGCGAAGTACGCCGAGATGTAGCCCTTGTCGAAGCGCATACCCTCGGTGAGCTCCAGCTCCAGACCGAAGGTCTGGGACTCCTCGACGGTGATGACGCCTTCCTTGCCGACCTTGTCCATCGCCTCGGCGATGAGCTCGCCGATCTGGGTGTCGGCGGCGGAGATGGAGGCCGTGGAAGCGATCTGCTCCTTGGTCTCGACATCCTTCGCCTGCTCGAGCAGGGCGCCGGAGACGGCCTCGACGGCCTTCTCGATGCCGCGCTTGAGGGCCATCGGGTTGGCGCCGGCCGCCACGTTGCGCAGGCCCTCGCGGACGAGCGCCTGGGCGAGGACGGTCGCGGTGGTCGTACCGTCACCGGCGACGTCGTCCGTCTTCTTGGCGACTTCCTTGACCAGCTCGGCGCCGATCTTCTCGTACGGGTCCTCGAGCTCGATCTCCTTGGCGATGGAGACACCATCGTTGGTGATCGTGGGGGCGCCCCACTTCTTCTCGAGGACGACGTTCCGGCCCTTGGGGCCAAGGGTGACCTTGACGGCGTCGGCGAGCTGGTTCATCCCGCGCTCGAGACCGCGCCGTGCCTCCTCGTCGAACGCGATGATCTTGGCCATGTGAAGTGGTCCTCCCGGACATGGGGTGGATAACGCTCCAGGACCGCGCCGACGCCCGCGACGGACGGCCTGCGTGCCCGGTGGTTCCTTGCCCCACCTGGCCGCGGACCTCGCCTGCCCGATCCTCGTAAGCACTCTCACCTTCAGAGTGCTAACGCCAATGATTAGCACTCGCCCCATGCGAGTGCAAGCGACTCCCATAGATCGGGCGACGGTCCTGACACCGACCGGGCGACGCCCCCGGGACACCGCGGCGCGGGCCGCGCACGCACGAGGGGTCCGCATCCTGGTCAGGATGCGGACCCCTCGGCGTGAGAACGCGTGAGATCGCCTGCGAAAGCGTGGCGACGCGTGCGTGCGTACGTGGTGGCCGATCGCGCCGTGCTCAGACGGCGAGCTTGACCATGTCCGCCTGCGGACCCTTCTGGCCCTGCGAGATCTCGAACTCGACCCGCTGACCCTCTTCAAGGGTGCGGTAACCGTCCATCTGGATCGCGCTGTAGTGGACGAATACATCCGCACCACCGTCGACCGCGATGAAGCCGTAGCCCTTCTCCGCGTTGAACCACTTGACGGTGCCCTGAGCCATGCCTAACTCCCCTATTACTGGCCCTTGCGCGGGGCCGCACTTCACGGACCCGGGTCAGACCCTGCGCCGGAACGCGTCGACCGCGGCTGAATGTATCTGCCCAACTGCCCTCTGCAACAGGTCATTCGGGCGAGAATTCTGGGCACGCCGTAAAGGAGAATTCCGGAGGATTTATTGAATTCCGGGGCAAGTCGGGCCCGGCAAAGTGCGCAGAAGGTACAGATCGCGCGCGCACTTTGGCTGCTTCTTGTCACGTGGGGACGCATTCTCATATGCGCCTGGCACGGAGCAGCGGGGTGAAGCCGGGGGGACTTCCCCAACTCTACCGCGCTCAACCATGCAGAATTGCCCCCTCCGCTTCTCTCGCGGAGGGGGCAATTCGGTTACGCCGGGTAACTACACGGCGATCGGTGGTCGGCGATCAGCAGCCGCCGGCGACCGCCGGGATGATCGAGACGCCCGCGCCGTCCGGCGTCGCCGTCTCCAGGCCCTGCTCGAAGCGCACGTCGTCGTCGTTCACGTAGACGTTCACGAAGCGGCGCAGCTTGCCCTGGTCGTCCAGGACGCGCGCGGCGATGCCCGCGTGGTTCTTCTCCAGGTCCGAGATGACCTCGGACAGGGTCGCGCCCTCCGCCGGAACCTCGGCCTGGCCGCCCGTGTAGGTACGGAGGATGGTGGGGATACGGACCTTGACGCTCATGTGCTGCTGCCTTCCGTGAACGGACGAGTGGGGGTCAGTGGGCCAGGCCGGCGGCGCGGAACGCGTCCAGGCTCGGCTTGATGGTGGCGGTCGCCTGGGAGGTGTCGGCCACCGCGTCCAGGGTCTTGAGGCCGTCACCCGTGTTGAGCACGACCGTGGTGAGGGTCGGGTCGATGAGGCCGGCCTCGACCAGCTTCTTCGTCACGCCGACCGTCACGCCGCCCGCCGTCTCGGCGAAGATGCCCTCGGTCCTGGCCAGGATCTTGATGGCGTCGACGACCTGCTCGTCGTTCACGTCCTCCACGGCGCCGCCGGTGCGGCGGGCGATGTCGAGGACGTACGGGCCGTCGGCCGGGTTGCCGATGGCCAGCGACTTGGCGATGGTGTTCGGCTTCTGGGGGCGTACGACGTCGTGACCGGCCTTGAAGGCGGCGGACACCGGCGAGCAGCCCTCGGCCTGGGCGCCGAAGATCTTGTACGGCTTGTCCTCGACCAGGCCCAGCTTGATGAGCTCCTGGAGGCCCTTGTCGATCTTGGTGAGCTGCGAGCCGGAGGCGATCGGGATGACGAGCTGGTCCGGGATGACCCAGCCGAGCTGCTCGCAGATCTCGTACGCGAGCGTCTTGGAGCCCTCGCCGTAGTACGGACGCAGGTTGACGTTGACGAAGCCCCAGCCCTCGCCCAGCGGGTCGCCGATGAGCTCGGAGCAGAAGCGGTTGACGTCGTCGTAGTTGCCCTCGATGCCGACCAGCTCGCCGCCGTAGACGGCGGCCATGACGACCTTGCCCTGCTCCAGGTCGTGCGGGATGAACACGCAGGAGCGGAAGCCGGCGCGGGCGGCGGCGGCGCCGACGGCGCCGGCCAGGTTGCCGGTGGAGGAGCAGGAGAGCGTGGTGAAACCGAAGGCGCGGGCGGCCTCCAGGGCCTGGGCGACGACGCGGTCCTTGAAGGAGTGCGTCGGGTTGCCGGAGTCGTCCTTGACGAAGAGCTTGCCGGGCTCGACGCCCAGCTCGGCGGCGAGGTTGTCGGCCTGGACGAGCTTGGTCCAGCCCGGGTTCAGGTTCGGCTTCTCGGCGACGTCGGCGGGGACGGGCAGCAGCGGGGCGTAGCGCCAGATGTTGGCGGGGCCGGCCTCGATCTGCTTGCGCAGCGCCTCGGGGTCACCGACGGGCAGGTCGTACGCGACTTCGAGGGGGCCGAAACACAGCTCACAGGCGAAGATCGGGCCGAGTGCGAATACTTCACCGCATTCCCGGCAGGAAAGGCCGGAAGCGGGACCGAGATCGACGGTCTGAGCGGTGTCGGGGGTAGCAGTCTGTACAGCCATGGAGGCGAGGCCCTTTCTCCTCATCTTTCTCATGGCGAACGTCGCCATGAGACGGATTTGGCACCTTCCCTAGCCGGGAGCCTCGCGGGCGCAGTGGCGACGACTGGCGTCGACTGCGGACGAGTGACCGACTGGAGGGTTGCCGGGGCTTCAACGGGCCGTTTCCCTCTGCCCCTCTGGATGAGCGGTATTCGATTGTGAGACGCGGGCGGCACCCCGACATGCATCGGGGATCCGCGTTGTTCAAGACTGTAACCGAAGGCCCGGAGGGTTGAACCTGCCGTCCGAACCGCGAGATGGAGATCACGTGCTGGAGGAAGTGGAGCGCTGGCTGGGCCGGCGGTCCTGGTCCGTGGCGGACCGTTCGCTCGACCGCGTCCTGGCGGCGAAGCACGGGACGACGGTCAGCGTCGTGCTGCCCGCGCTGAACGAGGAGGCGACGGTCGGCGAGATCGTCGCCGTCATCCGGCGCGAGCTGATGACCGAGGCGGTTCCGCTGGTGGACGAGCTGGTGGTGATCGACTCCGGCTCCACCGACCGAACGGCGGAGGTGGCGGCGGCGGCCGGGGCGCGGGTGGTGGCCCGGGACGCGATCCTGCCCCGGATACCGGCCGTGCCCGGGAAGGGCGAGGTGCTGTGGCGGTCACTGATGGTGACCGAGGGGGACATCGTCTGCTTCGTCGACGCGGACCTGCGGGACTTCTCCGCGGACTTCGTCACCGGCATCGTCGGCCCGCTGCTCACCGACCCGGACGTCGCCTTCGTGAAGGCGATGTACGACCGCCCGCTCGGCGACACCCCAGGTCAGGGCGGTCGGGTGACGGAGCTGGTGGCGCGGCCGCTGCTCAATCTGCACTGGCCGCAGCTGGCCGGTTTCGTCCAGCCGCTGGGCGGCGAGTACGCGGCGCGGCGCTCGCTGCTCGAACGGCTGCCGTTCCCGGTCGGTTACGGAGTGGAGCTGGGCCTGCTCGTGGACGCGCTGCACACGGTCGGCCTGGACGCGCTCGCCCAGGTGGACGTCGGGGTCCGCAAGCACCGGCACCAGGACGGGCGGGCGCTCGGCCGGATGGCGGCGGCGATCTACCGGACGGCGCAGCTGCGGCTCTCCCGGGGCCATCTGGTGCGGCCGCTGCTGACCCAGTTCGAGCGCGGCGAGGAGGGCTTCACCCCGCGCACGTACCCGGTGGACACGGAGGAGCGGCCGCCGATGGTCGAGATCGCGGAGTACGCGCACCGCCGCGTGGCGTAACGCCGGATGATTGTGTTTTTTGCCTACATTTCCGTTTTATGCGGTTCGACAATCGAATGACCATGTCGCTGGCGGCCCTCGCCCTGGCCGCCGGCTCCCTCGGCTCGCTCCCGCTCACGCTCGCCGCGGCCGGTCCTGCCGCGGCGGACGTGGTGGAGCCCTTCGGCAAGCGCTACGACGCCTCGCTGTACGGCGACTTCACGACCATCGGCAACACGGTCATGGGCTGCCCCACGGCCCCCGCCGACCTGGCCGCGCGCTGCGCCACCGCCGCCTCCGGGCAGGGCGGCGACAACAACAACACCTTCGTCATGCGGCGGATCAACGCCGCCTCCATGGAGGCCGGTTACGGCTCGAGCACCGGCCACGTCGTCGTCCCGGCGGGGGCGAGGGTCGCGTACGCCCGGCTGTTCTGGGGCGGCAACGACGGTACGTACAAGGGGCCGAGCGGGGCGCAGGTGAAGCGCTGCGACATCTCCGGCGCCGATGTGGCGGCCTCGCCGGGCGACCACGCCACCACCGCGCCGCACATCAAGGTCGGGGCGGGTGCCGCGACGCCGGTCTCGATCGACAGCCTGGTCACCGACCCGGCCGACACCAGCGGCCCGCACTACTACACCGGCGAGTCGGACGTGACGGCCGCGTTCGCGGGCGTGACCGGGACGGACGCGCAGGTGGCGGTCGGCAACATCTGGGCGCCGGAGGGCAAGGGCTGCGTCGCGGGCTGGTCCCTGACGGTGGTGTACGCGTTCCCCGGCCCCGAGCCGACCCACGCGCCGGACCGCCGCAACGTGTACGTCTACGGCGGGCACGTCCTCCAGCGGTCCTCCTCCCCCGCGACCACGGTCACCGTCGACGGCTTCCACCGGACGACGGGCAAGGCACGGGCGAGCGTGACGGCGTACGAGGGCGACTGGAACACCCCGGGTGACAGGTTCCTCGTCGACGGCAGGAACGTCACCGAGGCCCACACGGGCAACACCGGCAACTTCTTCGTCAGCGAGGACGACGGCGCCGTATCGCCGAAGCTCCGGAACAACCTG
This sequence comes from Streptomyces sp. NPDC047981, assembly GCF_040653315.1. Lineage (NCBI taxonomy): Bacteria > Bacillati > Actinomycetota > Actinomycetes > Kitasatosporales > Streptomycetaceae > Streptomyces > Streptomyces sp. NPDC047981. Next base: position 54,241 of record NZ_JBEZNQ010000035.1, read on the forward strand.
TCCATCGACGCCAAGGCCTTCGACATCCCGGAGGGCGCGATCCCGGTGGGCGCGCGGTCGGCGGAGCTGACGTTCACGACGACGGGTGACACGTACGTGCCCTCCGCGCTGGCCTTCTCCGTCCCGGTGCCGGACCTGGAGATCACCAAGACGGCGAAACCGGAGAAGGTGGAGCCGGGCGACACGGTGACGTACACGGTCACCGCGAAGAACACCGGCCGGCTCGACCACCCGAACGCCACGTTCGGCGACGACCTGACCGACAACCTCGACGACGCCGACTACCTGGGCGACGCGAAGGCGACCCTCGGCAAGGTCACGTACGACGCACCGAGGATCGGCTGGGTCGGTGACATCCCGGCCGGGGAGACGGCGACGGTCACGTACTCGGTGAAGGTCCACGACCCGGTGCGCGGCGACGGCAAGCTCCTCAACAGCGTCGTGGTCGAGTCGCCCCGCTCGAACTGCGGCAGGGGCAGCGAGGACCCGGCCTGCGCGGTGGCCCCGGTCGTCGAGCCGCCGAAGCCCGAGCCGAGCCCGAGCCCGTCCCCCACGGAGCCGAAGCCGAAGCCCACGCCGTCGGACCCGGTGGACCCCTCGCCGTCCCCGTCGCCTTCCTCCAGAGAGTCGGAGACGACCCCGGCCCCCGCCCCCACCACCCACCAGCCCCGCCCGAAGCCGCACGAGCCCGCCGGCCCGCACGGCCCCGGCGGCTCGATGGCCGAGACGGGCTCCAGCGGTGAGCGGCTCTGGCTGCTCGGCGGACTGGCGCTCGCCCTGGCCGCGACCGGCCTGGTGGCCAAGGCCGCCCTGCGGGGACGCCGCGACCACTGAGCCGCGACGACTGACCCGTTACCACTGAGCCGCGACGGCGGCGAGGATTCGCCAGAGTCGTATACGTACGTTTGAGCGTTTACGTCACGGGCTAGGTTCGCCACATGGCTTCTGTGCTCGTGGCGTCCAACCGGGGTCCCGTCTCGTACGCCCTCGCCGCCGACGGCACCCTCAGTGCCCGGCGCGGCGGGGGCGGACTCGTCTCGGGCCTGAGCGCGATCTCGTCCGGCTCCTCCCAGGAGAGCGTGTGGGTGTGCGCGGCCCTCGGCGAGGGCGACCGGGAGGCGGTCCGGCGCGGGGAGTCCGAACCGGGCGTACGGATGCTGGACATCGCCCCCGAGATCTACGCCGACGCGTACAACGGCATCGCGAACTCGGTCTTGTGGTTCCTCCACCACCACCTGTACGAGATCCCCCGCGAACCGGTCTTCGACGCGGAGTTCCGGCGCCGCTGGGACTCGTACCGCAGCTACAACCGCGCCTTCGCCGAGGAGCTGGCGGCGAGCGCCGACGAGGGCGCGGCGGTCCTGGTCCAGGACTACCACCTGGCCCTGGTGCCGGGGCAGCTCCGCGAACTCCGCCCCGACCTGCGGATCGGCCACTTCACGCACACGCCGTGGGCGCTGCCGGAGTACATGCGGATGCTCCCGGAGGACGTCCGCGAGGAGCTGCTCTGGGGCATGCTCGGCGCGGACGAGCTGGGTTTCCACACCTGGGGATGGGCGCAGGCCTTCATCACCGGCGCCCACATCCGCGGCCCGCACGGCGAGGCCGACGGCTTCTGGCGCAGCGACGACCCCTGGCGCGGGGTGGAGCACCGCAGGGCGGGCGGCGAGCCGCGCCGCACCCGGGTGCACGTCTTCCCCCTGGGGGTGGACGGCGACGACCTCCGCTCGCTCGCCCACACCCCCGAGGTCGACGACCGGCTGGCCGCGCTGCGGGCCGAGATCGGCGACCGGCGGACGATCGTGCGGGTGGACCGCACGGAGCTGTCGAAGAACATCGTCCGCGGCCTGCTGGCCTACCGGGAGCTGCTCCGGGACCACCCGGAGTGGCACGGCGGGGTCGTCCACCTGGCCTCGGCGTACCCCTCCCGCCAGGACCTGGAGGTCTACCGCGCGTACACGGCGTCGGTCGCCGACCTCGCGGCGGAGATCAACACGGAGTTCGGCACGGACGACTGGCAGCCGGTCCTGCTCTCGGTACGGGACGACTTCCCCCGCTCGCTCGCCGCGTACCGCCTCGCGGACGTGGCCCTGATCAACCCGGTCCGCGACGGCATGAACCTGGTCGCCAAGGAGATCCCGGTGGTCTCGGAGGCAGGCTGCGCCCTGGTCCTCTCCACGGGCGCGGGTGCCTACGAGGAACTGGGCGAGGACGCCCTGACGGTGAACCCGTACGACGTCTCGGAGACCGCCCGCGCCCTGTACCGCGCCCTGACGATGCCCCCCACCGAACGCACGGACCGCACCAAGCGCCTGGCGGCCGCCGCGACGGCGATGCCGCCGCAGCGCTGGTTCCTGGAGCAGCTGGAGGCCCTGCGGGGGGACACCCCCGAGGGCCGTTCCGGCAGCTAGGGAGCGTCTTCTCCGATCGCGCGGGCCAGTTCCGTCAGGAACGCCACCACCCCCGCGGGCCCCGGCACCGACAGGTCGGCGCGGTCGGACAGTTCCTGGACCTCCGTGGAGCCGCTGCAGACCAGGAGGCCGGGGGTGCCGTCCGAGCGGAGTTTCTCCACCGCCGCGAAGGCGGGCAGGTCGCCCAGGTCGTCGCCCGCGTACAGGACGGACCCGGCGCCGATCTCGCGTACGTACTCGGCGAGCGCCACGCCCTTGTCCATGCCCGGTGGGCGCAGTTCGAGGACCATGCGGCCGGGTTCGAGGACCAGGCCGTGGCGGGCGGCGAGGTCGGCGAGCGGGGCCTTGAGGGCTTCGAAGGCCGCCTGGGGGTCGGTGGAGCGGCGGGTGTGGACCGCGACCGCGCGGCCCTTCTCCTCGATCCAGGTGCCCGGCCAGGCGCCGACACCGTCGAGGAAGCCGGGCAGCTCGGCCCTGACGGCGGCCACTCCCGGATGCACCGCGGCGGCCTGGACGGTGCCGGTGACCGCGTCCCAGCGCTCGGCGCCGTAGTGCCCGAGGACGACGAGGTGTTCCAGGCCGGGGACGCCGGCGAAGCCGCCGTAGCGGACCGCGACGCCCGCGGGGCGGCCGGTCACCACGGCGACCGAGGCGATCCTGGGTGCCAGGGCGGAGAGCGCGGGGACGGCGCCGGGGTGCGCGCGGGCCTGTTCGGGGTCGGGGACGATCTCGGCGAGCGTCCCGTCGAAGTCGAGGGCGACGACGGCTTTCTCCGGCCGGTCGAGAAGCGCGGCCAGGCCGTCGCGGCCTGTGGAATGGGGTGTCCCCTGCTCGAACAGAGCCGAGAGCTGGGGGAAGGTCGGGTGCGGAAGGCTGCTGACCATACGACGACCCTACCGACGCGGCCTCAGCGGCGCTGCTCCTTCTCCGCACGGACCCGGCGCAGTCGGTTGACGGTCACCGGGTCGTGCGCGAGGGCCCGCGGATCGTCGAGGAGGGCGTTGAGGAGCTGGTAGTAGCGGGTCGCGGAGAGGCCGAGCCGCTCGCGGACGGCCCGCTCCTTGGCGCCGGGGCCCGGCCAGGAGCGGCGCTCGAAGGCGAGCACGGCCCGCTCCCGCTCCCCGAGCCCGGTGTCGTCGCCCGGAGCGTCGTCGGCTCCGGGGGCGCTCGCGTCGGTCGTACCAGTCATACGACCAACCTATTACCCCCGCGGCCCTGCCCGGCTACTCCGCGCTCTCGGCCGCCGTCGCCTTGCGGGCTATCCCGCCCAGCACGTCGGCCGGCTTCGCGCCCGGGGTGACGGCCTTGCCGATGTTCTGCTTGATCAGGTCGCTGACCTGGGCCCAGGAGGTCTTGCCGACCGGCGGGAGCTGCGAGTTCGGCAGCTCGGAGAGGAACTCGTGGAGGTCCTTGTGCTCCGGGTCGTTCTCCATCCGGGAGTACGCGCTGACGGTCGGCGGCAGCAGGTCGTTGCCGCCGGCGAACTTCAGGACGTTCTCGTCGCTGAAGACGAAGTCGAGGAAGTCGCCGATCTGCGTGCGGTGGCCGTTCTGCTTGAAGCCCATGATCCAGTCGGCGACGCCCATGGACGCCTTCGACGTGCCGTCCGCGCCGGGCAGCGCGACCTTGCCGACCTTGACGCCCTTCTTCTCGGCCTCCTGCATCAGCGAGGGGTGGCCGTTGAGCATGCCGACCTCGCCGCGCGAGAAGGCGGCGAAGGCGTCCTTGCGGTTGAGCTTGCCGGGGGCGACGGGGCCGGTGAGCTCCTTCTGGACCAGCTCGGTCTTCAGCCAGTCGAAGGTCTTGATGTTCTGCTCGGAGTCGATCCGGTAGCGGTCGGAGCCGTCGGTGTAGCCGTCGCCGCCGGCGAGCAGCCACATCAGGGTCTCGGCCTGCGCCTCCTCGGGGCCGAGCGGCAGCGCGAAGGGGTACTTCACGTCCTTGGCCTTCAGCTTCTTCGCCGCCGCTGCCAGCTCGTCCCAGCTGGTCGGCGGCTTGCTGATGCCGGCCTCGTCGAAGAGGTCCTGGTTGAAGAAGAGCAGCCGGGTGGAGGCGGCGAAGGGCAGTCCGTACTGGGTCCGCTTGTGCTCGCCCGCGGCGACGAGCGGGGCGAGGAAGTTGGCCTGGACGGGGACGGAGAGCAGTTCGTCGGCGGAGTAGAGCTCGCCCGCTGCGGCGTAGTCGGCGTAGGCGCCGATCTGGGCGATGTCGGGGGCCTGGCCGGCCTTGACCATCTCGGCGACCTTGCGGTCGACGTCGTTCCAGGACTCGATCTGGACCTCGACCTGGACGCCGGGGTTCTCGGCCTCGTAGGCGGCGGTCAGCTCGTCCCAGTACTTCTTGGTGGTGTCGCCGCCGTTCAGGTCGTAGTCGGCGGCGACGAGCTTGAGGGTGACGTCCGAGGCGGCGCTCTCGGTGAGGCCGCAGCCGGAGAGACCCGCGGTCAGCCCCAGCGCGGCGATCGTCGCGGTCAGTCCAATGAATCGCCGCTGCACAGCGTTGCCCCACCCTCTGCTCGTCCTTGAGCTGTGATTTTCACAGGAGAGGAAGCATAAGGTCTACACCACTTGGGTAGGTCCCCGGTCTGGAGTGAAGACCTTGTGAAGCCCTTCACGCCTGGTCACGCCTACCGCTCTCGAATTTGTATCCGAGCGCAACAATATCGGCCAGTGGACTAGACCTTTCGGGCAGGAACGGGCGAGACTGTTCCCGTGAGACACGTCATCGCCCTCGATGTGGGCGGCACCGGCATGAAGGCCGCCCTCGTCGGGGCGGACGGCACCCTGCTCCACGAGGCACGGCGCGCCACCGGGCGCGAGCGCGGCCCGGACGCCGTGGTCGAGACGATCCTCGACTTCGCCGCCGAGCTGCACGCCCACGGCCTCGACCGGTACGGCGAGCCCGCCGCGGCCGCCGGGGTCGCCGTCCCCGGCATCGTCGACGCCGCCCGCGGCATCGCCGTCTACGCCGCCAACCTCGGCTGGCGCGACGTGCCCATGCGCGCCCTGCTCAGCGAGCGCCTCGACGGCATCCCCGTCGCCCTCGGCCACGACGTGCGCACCGGCGGCCTCGCCGAGGGCCGGATCGGCGCGGGCAACGGCGCCGACCGCTTCCTCTTCGTGCCGCTCGGCACCGGCATCGCCGGCGCCATCGGCATCGGCGGGGTCATCGAGGCCGGCGCCCACGGCTACGCCGGCGAGATCGGCCACATCGTGGTCCGCCCCGGCGGTACGGAGTGCGGCTGCGGCCAGCGCGGCTGCCTGGAGCGGTACGCCTCCGCCTCCGCCGTCTCCCAGGCCTGGGCCGCCGCCTCCGGCGACCCCGACGCGGACGCCGCCGACTGCGCCAAGGCGGTCGCGGACGGCGACCCGCGGGCCGTCCAGGTCTGGCAGGAGGCCGTCGACGCCCTCGCGGACGGCCTGGTCACCGCGCTCACCCTGCTGGACCCCCGCACACTCATCATCGGTGGCGGTCTCGCCGAGGCCGGGGAAACCTTGTTCACACCACTGAGGGCCGCCGTCGAGGAACGCGTCACGTTCCAGAAGCTGCCCGCCGTCGTACCGGCAGCCCTCGGGGACACCGCCGGATGCCTGGGCGCGGGCCTCCTCGCCTGGGACCTTCTCTCCCTCGACTCGGAGGTATCCGCCTGATGGCCGTTTCCACAGTTCTCGCCGGAGCCCGCGTGGTGCTGCCGACCGGCATCGTCGAGAACGGACGGGTGATCGTCGACGGCGGTCGCATCGCGGGCGCCGCGCCCGCCGACGCGGCGACGCTCGACCTCACGGGCCACTGGGTCGTCCCCGGCTTCGTCGACATGCACAACCACGGCGGCGGCGGAGCCTCCTTCACCTCCGGCACCGTCGAGGACATCCTCACCGGCGTCCACACCCACCGGCTGCACGGCACCACCACCGTCGTCGCCTCCTTCGTGACCGGCGAGATGGACTTCCTCACCCAGCGCGCCGGGCTGCTCTCCGAGCTCGCCGAGCAGGGCGAGATCGCGGGCATCCACTTCGAGGGCCCGTTCATCGCCCCCTGCCGCAAGGGCGCGCACGACGAGACGCTGCTGCGCGACCCCGACCCGGCCGACGTCCGCAAGCTGATCGACGCCGCGCGCGGCCAGGCCAAGATGGTCACCCTCGCCACCGAACTCCCCGGCGGCATCGACTCCGTACGCCTGCTCGCCGAGCACGGCGTGGTCGCCGCGATCGGCCACACCGACGCGACGTACGAGCAGACCGTCGAGGCCATCGACGCGGGCGCAACCGTCGCCACCCACCTCTACAACGCGATGCCCGCGCTCGGCCACCGCACGCCCGGCCCGATCGCCGCGCTCCTGGAGGACGAGCGGATCACCGTCGAGCTCATCAACGACGGCACCCATCTCCACCCGGCCGCCCTGGAACTGGCGTTCCATCACGCCGGGCCCCGGCGCGTCGCGTTCATCACGGACGCCATGGACGCGGCCGGCTTCGGCGACGGCCTCTACTCGCTCGGCCCGCTGGCCGTCGAGGTGAAGGACGGCGTCGCCCGGCTCGTCGAGGGCGGCTCCATCGCCGGCTCGACCCTCACCCTGGACCGCGCGTTCAAGCGCGCGGCCACGATCGACAAGCTCCCCGTGGAGTCCGTCGTCCAGGCCATCTCGGCCAACCCGGCGCGGGTGCTCGGCATCGACGACCGCGTCGGCTCCCTGGAGCCCGGCAAGGACGCCGACCTGGTCGTCCTCGACGCGGACTTCGACGTCAAGGGCGTGATGCGCAAGGGCAGCTGGGTGGTTGAACCCGACCTGGCGTGATATCGCCCCATCGGACGTACGGCGGTTGGCCCGGGGACTGGGCCAACCGCCTTCTCTTTGGCATGATCGGGGCGCGTTCCACGGCTGTTCCCACAGCTGTTGCCACGGCTGTGTTCAACGGCTGTTCCGAGAACATTCGACGAGGTACGGGGGTACGGCAGGTGATTCTCACGGTCACCCTCAACACGGCGCTCGACCTCACCTATCGCGTACCGGCCCTCGTCCCGCACGCCTCCCACCGCGTCACCCAGGTCATCGAACGCCCCGGCGGCAAGGGCCTCAACGTCGCCCGCGTGCTGGCCGCCCTCGGCCACGAGACGGTCGCCACGGGCTTCGCCGGCGGCTCGACGGGCGAGGTCCTCCGCGCCCATCTGGCGGGCGGCCCCGTCGTCGACGCGCTGGTCCCGACCGCCGGCACCACGCGCCGCACGGTCGCGGTCGTCGACGCCGCGACCGGCGACACCACCCAGCTCAACGAACCCGGCCCGGCCATCACCCCCGCCGAGTGGACCGCCCTCACCACCCACTACACCGCCCTTCTCGCGGACGCCTCCGCGGTGGCCCTGTGCGGCAGCCTCCCGCCCGGCATCCATGTCGGCGCGTACGCGGAGCTGATCCGGCTCGCCCGCGCCGCCGGCGTCCCGGTCCTCCTCGACACCAGCGGCGAACCCCTGCGGCGCGGCATCGCGGCCCGCCCCGACGTCGTCAAGCCCAACGCCGACGAACTCGCCCAGCTCACCGGCTCCCGCGAACCCCACCGCGCCACCCGCGACGCCCGCCGCCGCGGCGCGCACGCCGTGGTCTCCTCCCTCGGCCCCGACGGCCTGCTGGCCGCCACCCCGGACGGCCTCTGGCGCGCGGCCCCGCCGTCCCCGGTCAAGGGCAACCCGACCGGCGCGGGCGACTCGGCCGTCGCGGGCCTGCTGTCGGCCCTGGTCGAGAAGCTCGACTGGCCGGACCGCCTCACCCGCGCGGTCGCCCTCTCGGCGGCGACGGTCCTCGCCCCGGTGGCGGGCGAGTTCGACCGCCCGGCGTACGAGGACCTGCTCCCGCGTGTGACGGTGACGGAGCAGCCGGCGGCGGCGTGACGCGACGAAAAGCCCCCGGGGACCGAAGTCCCAGGGGGCTTTTCACCGTCTGTCGCTCAGAGGCTGCGGCGCAGATGCCGCTCCGAGGCTGCCTCAGAGGTTGCTGATCTTCACCCAGTCGAGGATCACGTCGCACTGGTTCCCCTGCTCGCAGGAGAGCATGATCGTGTTCTTCCCCTTCTCGAGCGAGACCTGGGACCACGTGGTCTGCCAGTTCTTCTCCAGGTTGGGGTCCGAGGAACCGATGAAGTTCTTCAGGTTCATCGGGTTCGTGTTCGCCTTGCCGTTGACGGTCACGGTGGCGTTCGCGTCCTTCGCGGGGACCGCGTAGCGCACGGACATCTTGTAGGTGCCGGCCTCCGGCACCTCGGTCTGCCACGTGGCGGACGCGCCGACCGCGTTGAAGCCGGTCACGTACGCGCCGCCCGCGCTCTCCGCGCCCTTGATGTCCTTGGCGAGGGACGCCGGGCCACCCAGCTTGAGCGTGGCCGCGTCCTGCTGCGGCAGCGGGGCCTCGGACGGCTCCGTGCTGGGCGACTGGGACGGGTCCTCCTGGACCTGCGTGGACCCGTCGGTCGGCTTGCCGCCCGCGGTGCCGCCGTTGGTGTCGTCGCCGCCCGAGTTGGTGATCACGGCGGCCGTGATACCGATCACGACGACGGCGACGACCGCGATCGCGCCGATCAGCAGCCCCTTGGTGTTCGGGCCGCGACCGCCGCCGGCGCCACCGCGCTGGTGCGGGATCTGCCGGGTCTGCGAGCCGCCCGGGTACGTCTCGGGGGCGGCGTACTGCGGGTGCGGCTGGCCGTACGCGGGCTGCTGCGGGACCTGCTGGCCGGGCTGCTGCGGGTAGCCGCCGGGGCCGCCCTGGGGCCCCTGGCCGTAACCCTGCGCACCGCCGTACTGGCGCTCGCCGACCGTTCTGACCTGGTTGTACGAGGTCCGGGGCACGCCCGGCTGCGCGGCCGGTCCGGGGTAGCCGTAGCCACCGCCCTGACCCGGCGGCTGGGCGCCTGCCGCCTGGCCGTCCGCGTACAGGTAGCCGAACGGATCGTCGTCCTCGGGCTTGTTCGCGCCGTCGTTACCGGCAGCCATCCCTGGTCACTCCTATCCATGCTCGCCAGCCGTCGCCGACCGGCCGAGCCTACCCCGAACGGGGAACCCGGCGATCCGGACCTTGACAGGCACGGGGTCCGCGCACCCCTATCCGGCGCGGCGGTGGACCTTCGCGCGGGACCGCTTCTCGATGTACATCCGCTGGTCGGCGGAGTTCAGGACCTCTTCGACGGTCATCCCGCACTCTGCCCAGCCGATGCCGAAACTCGCTCCGACGCGGACCGCCCGCCCGTCGACCCGGATCGGCGGAATGATCGCGTTGCGCAGCCGCACGGCCAGGTCGGCGGCGTCGGCCGCGCCGAGGCCGTCGGCGAGGACGACGAACTCGTCACCGCCGAGGCGCGCGACGGTGTCCCCGTCGCGAACGCCGGTGGTCAGGCGCCGGGCGACCTCGATGAGGACGGCGTCGCCGGTGTGGTGCCCGAACCGGTCGTTGATCGACTTGAAGCCGTCGAGGTCGCAGAAGAGGACCGCGAGCCCCTTCGTCCCGTCGTCGATGTCCCCGCCGGCCGGGGCGACGGTGTGGACGTGGTGGTCGTACGGCCCGCCGGCGCCGGCACCGGGCCCGGCGTCGAAGCCGAAGCCGTGCTCGTGGCCGTAGGGGGCGTCGTAGTCGGCCTCCGGCGTCGCGTGCGGGCGCTCGCAGAGCCGGGCGCTGAGCCGGGAGCGCAGCTCGGCGCTGTTGGGCAGGCCGGTGAGGGCGTCGTGCGAGGCGCGGTGGGCGAGCTGGAGCTCGTGGCGCTTGCGCTCCTCGATGTCCTCGACGTGGGTGAGCAGGAAGCGCGGGCCGTCGGCGGTGTCGGCGACGACGGAGTTGCGCAGGGAGACCCAGACGTACGTGCCGTCGCGGCGGCCGAGGCGCAGCTCGGCGCGGCCGCCCTCGGCGGAGGTGCGCAGCAGGGTCCCTATGTCCTCGGGGTGGACGAGGTCGGCGAAGGAGTAGCGGCGCATCACGGAGGCGGGCCGGCCGAGGAGGCGGCACAGGGCGTCGTTGGTGCGCAGCAGGCGGCCGTGCTGGTCGCCGCCCATCTCCGCGATGGCCATGCCGGAGGGGGCGTACTCGAAGGCCTGCCGGAACGACTCTTCACTGGCGCGCAGCGCCTGCTGCTCGCGCTCCAGGCGGACGAGGGCGCGCTGCATGTTGGCCCGCAGCCGGGCGTTGCTGATCGCGATCGCCGACTGGGAGGCGTACATCTGCAGGGCCTCCTGGCCCCAGGGGCCGGGGTGCCGGCCGTTGCGCGGCCGGTCGACGGAGATGACGCCGAGCAGCTCACGGCCGGAGCCGGAGGCGTACATGGGGGCGTAGAGGCGGTCGTGCGGGTGCCACTCGTCCTCGAAGCGGGGCGCGGGGCCGTCGGTGTGCCACTGCGGGACGTCGTCCTCGATGAGGACCCAGCCCTCGGTGTGCGGGATGAACCGCAGGTCGCCCCAGGCGACACCCATGGAGAGGCGGCGTTCCCAGGAGGCGCGGGAGCCGACCCGGCCGGTGATCAGCGCTTCGGCGGCGGGGCTGCCGGCGAACGCGGCGACGACCAGGTCACCGTCGGGGCGGACGAGGTTGACGCAGGCCAGCTCGTAGTTGAGACCGGCGACGATGCCGTCGGCAACGGTCTGCAGGGTGTCCGCCAGGCTGCGGGCTGTATTGAGGTCGGCCACGACCTGATGCAGCTGCCGCAGGGTCGCAAGACGGACGTACGGCTCCGACTCGGTCTCCATCGCTCGCTCTCCCCGAGACCTCGACAGCAACTCCAGGGGTTCTCATCGGCTCTCGTGCTGCATTGTCTCCGCCACTGAATCACAGCGAGCTGTGCACCCGGTACACAGGGTCAACAAATACTGCACTCTGTGACTCAAGTCACAAGGGGCGGAAGGGGGTGGGAGGGGGTGGGAGGGGGTCTCGGCGGCCCGTCTGAACGCGCTCCCGCACCTCGCCGCGCGCCCCCGTGAACACGGGATGAACAACACCGTACGGTCCTGTGGACGATGGTCCTAGGACCCGCGGGGGTGCTTGGCCTGGTCCCGGGGTCCGATGTAAAGGGGCGCGGGCCGGGGCTAGCGTGCGGGTGTGCTGACGACGACGCCTTCCCCGCCCCCCACCTCGGATCTGGCGATCCCTCATGCTGAGGGGGTGAGCAACGACGAGTTCCGGGCGGCGATGTCCCGCCTGGCGGCGGGCGTGGTCCTGGTGACGGCCCACGACCCGGACGACGGCCCGCGCGGCGAGGACGTCGGGATGACGGCGACCGCGTTCATGTCGGTCTCCCTGGACCCGCCGCTGGTCCTGGTGAGCCTGCGCAACGGCTCCCGCATGGACGACCTGCTCGCCGAGGTGCCCGTGTGGGCGGTCTCGGTCCTCTCGGAGCGACAGCGCCACATCGCGGGCCGCTTCGCGATGAAGGGCCGGGTGAGCGACCGCCTGCTCTTCGCGGACGTGCCGTCCGTCCGGGGCGAGGAGAGCGGCGCACCGCTGCTCTCGGGCGCGCTGGCGACGCTCGAATGCCGTACGGAGAACCGGGTGGTGGCGGGCGACCACACGCTGGTCGTGGGCCGCGTCCTGACGGCGAAGGTCCCGACGGCGACGGAGGACGACCCGCTGACGTACTTCCGGGGCAAGTACCGCCGCCTGGGCTGAACGCGGCCGCGCGGCGCTCGGGGGCGCGGGTGCTCGGGGTGATCCGGAGCGCGGGGACCTCCGGGGTGCGCAGCCCTCCGGGACACAGGGCCCTCCAGCACGCGGGTGTCTCGGGGCGCGGGCCTTCGGGGCGCCGGGCGCTCCGAGCTTCGGGATCGTGGGGTCAGCCCCAGTCGCGGCCCTGGCGGCCGCGCTTCGTCTCCGAGCGCTGTTTCTTCACCCGCAGCCGGCGCTCGTTGATGCCGCGCGGAATCTTCGTCGCCCGCCGGGGCTTCGGCGGCGGGGCCGTCGCCTCCGCGAGCAGCGCGGCCAGCCGGACGGCCGCCGTCTCCCGGTTGCGCCACTGCGAGCGGTGCTCCGACGCGCGGACCGTCACCACCCCGCCGACGAGCCGCGAGGCGAGCCGTTCGAGCGCGCGCGCCTTCCAGACCTCGGGCAGTGCCTCCGTCGACGCCAGGTCGAAGCGGAGCTCCACCTGCGAGTCGCTGGTGTTGACGTGCTGCCCACCCGGCCCCGACGACCGCGAGAAACGCCACATGAGCTCGGCCTCGGGAAGCGAGACGGAGCCGCGGATCAGATACGGACCGGACATGCGTCCATGTTCCCCGGACGTGCTCCCGCACGTCATCCTGTTTTCGTACACGTTCCGCACCGTGGAACCGGCGGGGCACCGTCCGCGTTATCCCCGGTGACGAACGCAGAACCTGATGCAGGGCCTGACGCAGGACCTCACCAAGGCACGAAGAAAGGGACTTCCCATGGCTGTAAGCCTGTCCAAGGGCGGCAACGTCTCCCTGACCAAGGAGGCCCCGGGCCTGACCGCCGTCACCGTGGGCCTCGGCTGGGACGTCCGTACCACCACCGGCACCGACTTCGACCTCGACGCCTCCGCGATCGGTGTCGACGGCGCCGGCAAGGTCGCCTCCGACGCGCACTTCGTCTTCTTCAACAACAAGGCGACGCCGGACCAGACCATCGTCCACACCGGCGACAACCGCACGGGCGAGGGCGGCGGCGACGACGAGCAGATCAACGTCAACCTCGCGGCCCTCCCGCCGACCGTCGACAAGATCGTCTTCCCGGTCTCCATCTACGACGCGGTCAACCGCTCGCAGAACTTCGGCCAGGTGCGGAACGCCTACATCCGCATCATCAACCAGGCCGGCGGCGCCGAGATCGCCCGCTACGACCTCTCCGAGGACGCCGCCGTCGAGACCGCGATGGTCTTCGGCGAGCTGTACCGCAACGGCCAGGAGTGGAAGTTCCGCGCGGTCGGCCAGGGTTACGCCTCCGGCCTGGAGGGCATCGCCCGCGACTTCGGCGTCAACCTCTGACGTACCTGACGTACGCACGGGCCATGGCCCAGGGAGCCCCGGCGCGCTCGGCGCACCGGGGCTCTCCCCTGTCCGCACCCCGCGCCGCCACGCCCCCGGCTCCGGATCCGGCGGAATGTCGACCTCCCGTCCGGACTGCGTAACGGTCCCCCGGGCCACGGATGTCCACGCTCCCGCCAGGGCACATTCGAACGGTCACGCACACGTTTCGAGCCAAGCGAAGGTACACGGGGGCTACCATGCGCACTTCCCGATCAGCCAGATGGAAGACCTGCACGCTCGGGTTCGCGGCGGCCGCCGCGCTCCTGACGACGACGGCCTGTCAGTCCGACGACGGTCCGGGCGACGCCAAGAAGCCCACGCCGCCCGCCACGACGGCATCGGCGACTCCCTCGACGGCCGCCCCGTCGTCCGCTCCACCGACCAGCGCGCCGCCCACCGCACCCCCCACGACCACCGCTCCCGAACCGGGCAGGAGCACGGGCACGGGGGACGGCGGCACGTCGACCGCCGTGGCCTGCAACGACAACGACCTGTCGATCGCGACCTCGGCCTGGCGGATGGACTCGGGCCAGCACCTGCTCATCACGGCCACCAACTTCACCGACACGCCCTGCACGCTCTACCACCACCCGCGCATCGGCTTCGGCGCCACGATCGACGGCCCGATCCCGGCCATGGGGTCCAAGCCGAAGGCGATCGTCACGATCGGGCCGAAGCAGAAGGCGTACGCGGGCCTGTTCCTGTTCCGGGGCGGGCAGCGGACGGTCGCCGTGGAAGCGGTCTCCATCGGCTACCAGGACCGCGCACCGGGCAGCAACGCCGACGTGGCCATGCTCGATGTCTCGTTCCCGAGGGAGATGGGCTCGGGGAACGTCGGCCCCGACCCCAGGACCACGTACTGGCACCGCGACCAGCGCACGGTCGAGGACATCCTGTTCAGGTCGGGCGCGAGCAGGTCCTAGCGCTCACGGCCCGACGCGCCCACGACCCGTCGCGGCGATCCGTCGCGGCGATCCGTCGTGCTCACGACCCGTCCGGCCGCGCCGGCTTCCCGTCCCCGTACAGCCACACGTCCCACACGTCGTCCAGGTCTTCGCCCGCCACGTCCTCGACATAGGCGGTGAAGTCGGCGGTGGAGGCGTTGCCGTGACGGTGGGTCGCCGGCCAGCCGGCCAGGATCTCGAAGAACGTCTCGTCGCCGACCCGCTCCCGGATCTTGTGGACGACCATCGCGCCCCGCTGGTACACGGGCGGGTCGAAGAGGTTCTCCGCCGAGGGCGGTTCGGCGGGCGGGAAGGCCCAGTTGGCGTCGCTCGCGAACGCCGCGTCGAAGCTGCGGCGCGCGGGCACGCCCTCGAACTCCTCCGCGTACAGCCACTCCGCGTACACGGCGAAACCCTCGCTCAGCCAGATGTCCTGCCAGGTCTCGGGCGTGACCGAGTTGCCGAACCACTGGTGCGCCAGCTCGTGCGCGAGGATCTCCGGCGTGAACGCGTCCAGCGGGAAGACCGGCCGGGTCTGGGTCTCCAGCGCGTAGCCCGCGTCACCGGTCCGCTCGACGACGGCCCCGGCGGCGGCGAACGGGTACGGGCCGAACGTTTCCTCCTGCCAGGCGAGCAGCTCGGGGATACGGTCCAGCAGCTTCGCGCTCCGCTCGGCGACCGTCGGGTCGGCGGCGGTCAGCACGGGCAGCCCCGACGGGGTCGCCGACACCTTCGTCGTGTACTTCCCGATCCCGACCGTCGCGAGGTAGCTCGCCATCGGCTCGGCGACCTCCCAGACGGTCGTGGTCCGGCCGTTCGCGGTCCGCTCGGAGGTGCGGACGCCGTTGGAAACGCCCTGCGTCCCGGCGGGGACGGTCAGCGTGATGTCGTACGTCGCCTTGTCGGAGGGGTGGTGGTTGCCGGGGAACCAGGCCATGGAGCCGGTCGGCTGCCCCAGCGCGAGGGCCCCGTCCGCCGTCCGCAGCCAGCCCTCCTGCGAGCCGTCCGGATCGGTGATCGTCTCGGGGACACCGGCGTACGTGACCTTCGTACGGAACTCCTCGCCCTTGTCGATGTCCTCGCGCGGCCGGAGCGTCAGCTCGTTCCCGGCGCGGTTGACGGCGGCCGGGGCGTCGTCGACGGAGGCGGAGTCGACGGTGAGACCGGTCAGGTCGAGGTTGAAGGCGCTGAGGTCCTGGGTCGCGCGGGCCGTGATCATGGCCGTCGCGTCGAGCCGGCCGCTCCGCGGGTCGTAGCGGAGGTCGAGCGCGTAGTGGCTGACGTCGTAGCCGCCGTTGCCGAGCTTGGGGAAGTACGGGTCGCGGAGCCCGGCCGCACCGGGGGTGCCGTGCACCCCGCCGATGTCCACGCCTCCGCTCCCGCCCGCACCGCCCGCGCCGGCGGTGCAGCCGGTCAGCGCGAGCAGCCCGGCGAGGGCGGTCGCCAGGGCGGTTCGACTGCGTATGTCCACGAATCGATCTTAGGCGGGGGTACGGCGAAGGTGCCGCCCGGCGGGGGTCCGGGCGGCACCTGTCGTACGACTCGCACGGGCGAGCCGGGCCTTACCTGGCGGGCTCGCAGCGAGCCTGCGGGCCGTGCCCTACTTGCCGAGCGCCGCGACGCCCGCCTGCGCGAACTTCTCGTCCAGGTCGCCGCTCGGGGCACCGGCGACACCGATACCGGCGATCGGGGCGCCCTTGACGGTCACCGGGGCGCCACCGGCGAGGAACAGCGTGCCGGGGATGTCCTTCAGGTTCGGGGCCTGGGCGAGGCGGCCGGCGAGCACCGAGGTCGGGGCGTTCCAGGAGACGGCGGTGAACGCCTTGCGCTCGGCCGACTCGTAGGACTGCGGGCCGGCGCCGTCGCCGCGGAGGGTCACGATGGTGTTGCCGTTGCGGTCGACGACGGCGACCGAGACGCGCTGGTTCTCGTCCTCGGCGGCGTCGAGGGTGGCCTGCGCGGCCTTGGTGGCGGCCTCGATCGTCAGGTGCGTGGTCTGCTGCAGGTTCTGGTTCGACGCGTCGGCCTTGGCGGCGACGGCGGGCGCGGCGGCCGGGGCGGAGGCGTTCGCGGAGACGGCGCCGAAGGTACCGGCGGCGACGACGGCGGCGGTGGCGGCACCGAAGACGATCTTCTTGTTCATGGCGTTCTCCTTGAGGCAGCGGCGGTGTGGGCCGGGGCGGTGGTCGAGACGCGACAGCCGTCGAGTGGTGACAGTCGTCGAGACGTGGTCGAGGCGGTCGGCTCCGTCCGGGGCGGGCGGCTCCTTCGCTCTGCCATCGATCCTCCGGCCGAATCCGGGCCCGTTCGGTCCACGGACCGGATGCCGCCGTCGCGCATGATGGACGACGGGGGTGTCAGCCGATCGGCTGATGCCCCTCTGGTCCTCCTGGGCCAGGATGGATACGTATCCCCAGGTCAGAGGAGTGCAGGCGTGCCAGTGACGGGCAGGAACGCGGACGACGACCCGGACGGGCGCTGGCTCGCGCGGGTCATGCACGTCGCCTTCTTCCTCCTCCTCGGCGCGTCCCTGGTCCGCTTCCTGCTGCGGCACCCCTGGGAGGACCGCAGCCCCTGGATCGTCGCTCTCTCCGGAGCCCTCGCCGCGCTCTACGTCCTCGGCCCCGCACTCGGCAGCCGCGCCACCCCGCGCCGGATCGCCTGGCTGGTCACCGTGGTCGCCGTCTGGATGCTCCTGGTGGTGCTCGCGCCGAGCTTCGCCTGGTGCGCGGTGCCGCTCTTCTACACCGGCATGCGCACCCTCCCGCCCCGCGCCGCCCTCGTCCTCGTCACCCTCCTCACCGTCTTCGTGGTCACCGCGCAGGTGCAGCTCTCGGACGACGGCTTCGACCCCAACCTGATCGTCGCCCCGCCTGCCGTGGCCGCCATCGCCACCGCCGTCTTCGTCCACGCGCAGCGCCAGGCGGACCGGCAGCGGGCGCTCATCGACGACCTGATCCGCACCCGGCGCGAGCTGGCCGCCACCGAGCGCCGCGAGGGCACCCTCGCCGAGCGCCAGCGGCTCTCGATGGAGATCCACGACACCCTCGCGCAGGGCCTGTCCAGCCAGCAGATGCTGCTCCAGGCCGCCGAGCGGACCTGGGACAGCGATCCGTCGACCGCCCGCAGACACGTCCGTACGGCCGGTTCCATCGCCGAGCGCAACCTCGCCGAGGCCCGCCGCTTCGTCCACGACCTCGCCCCCGCCGACCTCGCCGAGGGCGGCGGCCTCGAAGCGGCGCTGGCCACGGTCGCGGGGCGCGAGTCGGCCGCCTTCCGGGTCGACGGCGCACCGGTCCGGCTGCCCGAGCGCGTCCAGTCGGCGCTGCTCCGGATCGCGCAGGGCGCCCTCGCCAACGTCCGCGAGCACGCCGACGCCGGCTCCGCCGCCGTGACCCTGACCTACCTCGACGACCAGGTCGTCCTCGACATCGCCGACGACGGGCGCGGCTTCGAGCCGGCCCAGGGGCGCGGGGACGGGAGCGGCGGCGTGCGCGGGCACGGGCTGCCCGCGATGCGGGTGCGGGCCCAGCAGCTCGGCGGCACGCTGACCGTGGAGTCCACCCCCGGCGAGGGCACGGTGCTCTCCGTCGCCATCCCCCTGTCCACGACCCTGGAGGCCGGTGCATGACGGTACGGATCCTGCTCTGCGACGACCACGCCGTCGTCCGCGCCGGGCTGCTCGCGCTGCTCGGCAGCGCCGAGGACATCGAGGTCGTCGGCGAGGCGGGCAGCGGCGAGGAGGCCGTCGCGATGGCCGCCAAGCTGCGCCCGGACGTCGTCCTGATGGACCTCCAGCTCGGCCCCGGGATCGACGGCGTGGAGGCGACGCGCCGGATCGCGGGCGCCGGCTCGGGCGTGCACGTCCTGGTCCTCACGACGTACGACACGGACGCCGACGTCACCCGCGCCATCGAGGCGGGCGCGACCGGGTACCTGCTGAAGGCGGAGCGCCCGGAGGAGCTGTTCGCCGCGATCCACTCCGCCGCCCAGGGCCGGACGACCCTGTCGCCGCCGGTCGCCAGCCGGGTCATGGACCGGATGCGCGGCGCGGCGGGCCCCACGCTCACCGACCGCGAGCGGGACATCCTGGGCCAGCTCGCGCACGGCCTCGGCAACCGCGAGATCGCCCGCGCGCTCTTCATCAGCGAGGCGACCGTGAAGACCCACCTGGGGCGGATCTACGCGAAGCTCGGCGTGGACACACGTGCGGGTGCCGTCGCCGTGGCGAAGGAACAGCGACTGCTCCCCTGAGGCTGCTACCCTGCGTAGCCGTTCCACAGCAGGGTGTCAGTCCCCCGAGTGTCACGGAGTGGGAGCGCGCGTGAAGATCGCCTGCGTCGGCGGTGGGCCCGCCGGCCTGTACTTCTCGATCCTGATGAAGCGGCAGGACCCGTCCCACGAGATCACCGTCTACGAACGGAACCCGGCCGGCTCCACGTACGGCTGGGGCGTGACCTACTGGGCCGGCCTCCTCGACAAGCTGCGGGCGGGCGACCCGGAGTCGGCCGACGCGATCGACGCGGCCTCGGTCACCTGGACGGACGGCATGGCCATCGTCCGCGACGAGCGGACCGTCCACCGGGGCGACGCGGGCTTCGGCATCGGCCGCCGCCGGATGCTCGCCCTCCTCGCGGAGCGCGCGCGGGCCCTGGGCGTACGGGTCGAGTTCGAGCACGGGATCACCGGCCCGGACGCCCCGGAGCTGGCGGACGCGGACCTCGTCGTCGCGGCGGACGGCGTCAACAGCGCGCTGCGCGAGGCGTACGCGGGGCACTTCGGCGCCGAGATCGCCACGGGCCGCAACCACTACATCTGGCTCGGCACGACGAAGGTCTTCGACTCCTTCAGCTTCGCCTTCAAGGAGACGGAGCACGGCTGGATCTGGTGCTACGCCTACGGGTTCAGCGGCGAGCAGTCGACATGCGTGGTGGAGTGCTCCCCCGAGACATGGACCGGCCTCGGGCTCGACCGGATGGGCGAGGCCGACAGCCTGAACCTGCTGGAGAAGCTGTTCCACGACCTCCTGGACGGGCAGCAACTCATCGGCCGCGCGCAGGACGACGACGCGGCCCAGTGGCTGAACTTCCGCACCCTGACGACCCGCACCTGGCACCGCGGCAACCTGGTCCTCATGGGCGACGCGGCCCACACCACCCACTACTCGATCGGCGCGGGGACGACCCTGGCCCTGGAGGACGCCCTCGCCCTCGCGGCCGCCCTGCGCGGCGCGGGCGGCAACGGGGTCCCGGATCTCGACGCGGCGCTCACCCGCTACGGCAGGCGGCGGCGCGCCGAGCTGCTCTCGGCGCAGAGCGCGGCCCGCTACAGCGCGCGGTGGTACGAGAACCTGCCGCGCTACATGCGACTGCCCCCGGGCCAGATGTTCGCGCTCCTCGGCCAGCGCCACTCGCCGCTGCTCCCCCACATCCCACCGCAGCTCTACTACCGCATCGACCGCGCGGCCGACGGCCTGGAACCCCTCCGCCGCCTGAAGCGCTGGCTGGGCCCCCGCCTAGCCCGAACCCTCCACGCCCGCTCCCGGGGCTGAGGCTCGTCCCGGGCGGGGGAGCCAGTTCCGGGAGTCGGGGTCGTCACGGTCGCGGCAGTCGGGGCCCCGCCCGAAAGGCGCGGTCGTCCCGGGCAGCGGACCCGTCCCGAGGCGGCCGCGCGTCCCGAGCAGACGGCAATCGTCCCGGGCAGCGGACCCGCCCGGAGGCGGCCGCACGTCCCGAGCAGACGCCAAACGTCCCGGGCAGCGGCCCCGTCCCGAGGCAGCCGCACGTCCCGAGCAGACGGCAAGCGTCCCCGACAGCGGGCCCCGTCCCGAGGCGGCCGCACGTCCCGAGCAGACGCCAAACGTCCCCGGCAGCGGGCCCCGTCCCGAGGCGGCTGTGCGTCCCGGGCGGGCGCGCCCGGGACGCGGCAGGCGCGCTCGGCCGCGCTCGTGGGACCATCGTCGGCGTGCTCGACATCGGCTACTCCCTCTCGCGTCGCTTCCCCGACCCCCCGCAGACCGACTACCGGCGCGCGGACGTCCACGCGCTCCGCCACGACCTGTTCTGCGGTGACGTCTACCTGGCCGACCCCAAGTCCGACCGCGAGGTGTCCACAGCCTGGGGATGGGTGCCGGTACTCGACTTCGCGTGGGCGCTGTGCGACATCGTCGAGCGGCTGGACCGCGACCCGCGCGGCAGCCGCTCCTCGAAGCCCCAGCACGCGGAACTCGACTTCACCGAGTCCTCGGACCTGATGCTCTTCGAGCGCCGCTTCGGCTGGGTGGACGTGGAGGCCGACTGGATGCCGGGTGACGAGCCCCCGCTCACCTTCAGCCACCGCGAGCTGCGCCGCGAGGCCCGCGACTTCCTGCACGACCTGGTCGCCGACCTCACGGACATGCACGAGGGCCTGGCCGACAACCCCGTGATCTGGGACCTCCAGGCCCGCTTCCCCCGCGTCGCGTAGAGCCCACGGCGGCCCCGCGTCCCGTAGAGCCCACGGGCCCTGCATCCCGTAGCCCGGTAGCCCTTACAGCCCGCCCGGCCCGCCCGGCCCGCCCAGCCCGCGCGGCCGCGCGCGGCCGTTGCCCCGTGGAGCCGGCGCCGCCCCGCCCGGCAGGCGACCGGCGGGCAGCCCGGTCAGTCCTCCACCCGCACCCCCAACTGGGCGGCGAACAGCGGCGCGAAGTCCAGCAGCTGGCCCGTCCCGATCACGGCCCCCGCCAGCGCGTCCACGCCGCGGGCGATCTCGATCCGCTCCACCGTCCGCAGGTCGACGTCCGTCATCCGGGCCCCACTGAAGTCCACCCCCTTCACCACGCAGTCCCGGAACTCCACCCGCTCCAGCACCGCACCCCCGAGATCGGGCTCGGCGAGCACACAGCCCTCGAAGACGACGTCCTTCAGCTTCGCCATGCGCAGGTTCAGATAGTCGATCTTCCCTCCCCGCACCACGACCCGCTCCAGGACCGCCCCGTGCAGTTGCGTCCCCCCGAGCCGCGCGTCCACGACCTCCACGTCCCGCAGCGTCGCCCCCGCCAGGTCCGTACCGACACCGCGGATCCCGCTCAGGACCGAGTCCAGGAAGCGCGCACTGCGCAGCCGCGTCTCGTCCAGCGCGCAGTCCCGCACCGCGCAGTCCAGGAACCGCGCCCCGGCCGCGGCCTGCCTCGTCAGGTCGAGCCCCCGGAACTCCACCCCGTCGTAGTCCCCGTCCGGCTCGAGTTCGCCCCCTTCGTACGCCCGCAGGGGCGGGAGCCGCACCTCCGCCCGCCGCGCCGCCGCGACCCTCTTCCTGCCGTTCTTCCTGCCCGTCGTACCCATGCGTCCATGGTGACGTGCACCACTGACAACGCCCCGATGTCACATCCGGCGCCCCGCCGCCGTCCCGTTCGTACGACCCTCACGAAGGAGCGGACATGCACCGGAACACGCACCGGAACACGCAGCGGAACATCACGATCATCGGCGGCGGATTCGCCGGTCTCACGGCGGCGATCACGGCCGCCGAGGCCGGCGCGGGCGTCACCCTCCACGAGGCTCACCACACCCTCGGCGGGCGGGCCAGGACCGCCGAGGGCCCCTACCGCACCAACGAGGGGCCGCACGCGCTCTACCGCGGCGGGCCGCACTGGACCTGGCTCAAGCAGCGCAGCCTCCTCGGTCAGCTCGCGCCCCTGCCGCCGCTCGAAGCCGCCCGTTTCCGCTTCCACCGGGCGGGCGCCCTGCGCCGCACCCCGCCCCTCGGCTTCCTGCGCCACACGCTCCGGTCGGCCGAACAGGCCCCCGTCGACACCGACTTCCTGACCTGGGCCACGCGGCTGGCGGGCCCCGAGGCGGCCCGGCAGGCCGCCGCGTACAGCGGGGTCGCGCTCTTCCACCACGACCCCGGCGCGCTCTCGGCCCGCTTCGTCCAGGAGCGGCTGCACCGGGCCGCCGCGCTGCCGCCGGAGGCGACGTACCTCAAGGGCGGCTGGGGCGGCCTCGTGGAGCGGATGGCGGCGCGCGCCCGGAAGCTGGGCGTACGGATCGAGACGAAGTCCCGCCTCACCGAACTGCCGCTCGCCGAAGGGCCGGTCGTCGTGGCGACCTCGCTCGCGGCGGCGTCGAAGCTGCTTGACGACGCGACGCTCCGGTGGGACAGCGGCCGCACGGTCCTTCTCGACCTGGCCCTGCGCACCCGGAAGGGCGACCCGTTCATCATCTCGGACCTGGACGCGCCCGGGTGGATAGAACGCTTCACCGCGCAGGACCCGTCCCTCGCCCCGGCGGGCGAGCAGTTGATCCAGGCACAGCTCCCGATCGCCCTGGAGGCCTCCAAGGCGGACGGCGTTGCCCACGCCGAACGCCTCCTGGACCTCGGCTTCCCGGGCTGGCGCGAGCGCCAGGTCTGGCGCCGCGAGGCCGTCTCCGGGGGGCGTACGGGCGCCGTGGACCGCCCGGGTACGACCTGGCGCGACCGCCCGGCGATCGACCGGGGCGACGGGGTGTACCTGGCGGGGGACGAGGTGGCGGCGCCCGGCGTGCTGTCGGAGGTGTCGTTCACCAGCGCCGTGGAGGCGGTGTCGCTGGCGCTGCGGACCAAGAGGCTTGACCTCAAGTCCGCTTGAGGTAGGAGTCTGGATCCGTCAGCACGCACGGACAGGCACCGACCACCCACCGGGGAGTTCACCATGCACGCGATCCGCCTCCACGCCTTCGGCCCGGCCGAGAACCTCACGTACGAGGAGGTCGAGGCCCCGGTCCCCGGCCCCGGTCAGGTACGGATCGCGGTCGCCGCGGCGGGCGTCCACCTCCTGGACGCGGCCCTGCGCATGGGCCACACCGGCCCCTTCCCCGCCCCGGCCGAACTGCCCACCGTCCCCGGCCGTGAGGTCGCCGGCACCGTCGACGCGCTCGGCGAGGGCACGGACGCGTCCTGGCTGGGGCGGCGCGTCGTGGCCCACCTGGGCATGGCGCCCGGCGGGTACGCGGAGAAGGCCGTCGTGGACGCGACGAAACTCCACGCCCTCGCGGACCACGTGGGCGAGGCGGAGGCCGTCGCGATGATCGGCACGGGCCGCACGACGCTCGGGATCCTCCAGTTCGCGGAACTCGGCCCGGAGTCGGTCGCCGTCGTCCCGGCGGCGGCAGGCGGCATCGGCACCCTCCTCGTCCAGTACGCGAAGAACGCCGGCGCCACCGTCATCGGCCTCGCGGGTGGCCCGGAGAAGGTGGCCCGCGTCGCCGAGAACGGCGCCGACCTGGCCGTCGACTACAAGCTCCCGGACTGGCCGGACCAGGTCCGCGCCTTCCTCGGCTCGCGCACCGCCACCGTCGTCTTCGACTCGGTCGGCGGCGACACCGCCCGCGCGGCGGTCGACCTCCTCGGCAAGGGCGGTCTGCACCTGGTCTTCGGCTGGTCCAGCGGCGGCATCGCGGACGGCGAGCCCCTCACGTTCACGGAGGAGGAGCTCGCGGCCAAGGGCATCACCTCGGAGTCCGTCCTCGGCCCGGTGATGCTCCAGAAGGCGGGCGGCGACGTCCGCAACCTCGAACTGGCCGCCCTCGCCGCCGCCACCGCCGGCACCCTCCGCCCGGCCGTCCACCCCTTCCCCCTCCGGAACGCCGCGGAGGCCCACCGGGCCCTGGAGTCCCGGGGCACGATCGGCAAGGTGGTGCTGATCCCGTAGCGCAATCGTTCCGTGGCCCTTTAACGCCGTGGCCCCGCAGCCCGTACGTACGGAAGACAGAACAGCCGGCCCTCGGTAAGGGGTTCCGAGGGCCGGCCGGATGGGCACTGCTCAGGCGTCGTCGCGGAGAGCCAGCCTCATGATCGCGGCCCACAGCGCTTTGACTGCCAGCGCGACTGCGAACCGAGAGGCCAGTTCCTTGATCCAGGACTCCTTATCCTTTGCGGCCATCTTGCAACCTCCTCGTCCGGGCCTACGGCGGGCTGACGCCCACCGCCGAGACGGCAAGGGGCACCGCCTCGTACGAGGAGGGAGCGCCGGCCCCGGCGAGAGCCCCTTTTCTCTTCGCCGGGGCCGGCTCCCCTATGCGCCCGGATCAATGAGGTGCATGGATCCA
The DNA here is from genome assembly GCF_040653315.1 of Streptomyces sp. NPDC047981. Classification (NCBI taxonomy): domain Bacteria; kingdom Bacillati; phylum Actinomycetota; class Actinomycetes; order Kitasatosporales; family Streptomycetaceae; genus Streptomyces; species Streptomyces sp. NPDC047981. The sequence continues at coordinate 78,670 of NZ_JBEZNQ010000035.1, forward strand.
GGTTAGCCGCCGAGGCCACGTAACTCAGGTCATTCACAAGCCACTTGGAGTCGAGCCCAACCGTTGCAGCGCGTCGTCCGTCAGCCGGTTCACGGTCCACTCGTCCATCGACACCGCCCCGAGCGACCTGTAGAACTCCACGGCGGGCTCGTTCCAGTCGAGGACGGACCACTCCAGGCGCTCGTACCCGCGCTCGACGCAGATCCGGGCCAACTCGGCCAGCAGGGCCTTCCCGTGGCCGCCGCCGCGGCTCGTCGGGCGGACGTACAGGTCCTCCAGGTAGATGCCGTGGACGCCACGCCAGGTCGAGAAGTTCAGGAACCACAGGGCGAAGCCCACCGGTTCGCCCTCGGGGGACTCCGCGAGGTGCGCGTAGGCGGCCGGCTGGGGGCCGAAGAGCGCCTCGTGGAGCTGTTCGGGAGTCGCGCGGACCTCGTCCAGGGCCTTCTCGTACGCGGCGAGTTCGCGGACCATCGCGTGGATCACGGGCACGTCGGCAGGTGTGGCGGTACGAATCATGCCCCCAGCGTGCACCGCGCCCGAGTGCCGGGACCACCCGTCATCGCGCGCGCATCAGGCTCCGGGCGATGACGACCTGATCGGGGTCGAGGGCCGGCTCACCGTCCTCCACGTCCCACAACCCGTTCTGCAGCACCCGGCCCAGCGTCCACGCGAGCGCCCGGTCCCGGTCGAGACCGAGCCGCTCCGTCAGCAGGTCGAACCGCCACCGCGTCACGACCGCAGGATCGGCACTCCCAGGCTCACCCCCGCCCCCGCCCCCGCTCCCGTCCCCGTCCTCGCCCCACAGGTCCGTCAGCGCCGGGAGCAGGTCGAACCCCGGGTCGCCGACCAGCGGCTTCGGGTCGATCGCCAGCCACGGCTCGCGCTCTGCCGCCAGGATGTTGTCGTAGTGCAGGTCCCAGTGGAGCAGCCGGTCGCCCGGCTCGCCCATGACCTCCCGTACCGCCGCCGCGCAGTCCCGCAGCAGGGCCGCGTCCTCGGCCCCCAGCCGGGCCGCCGCGTCCGGGGTGTCCGCCACCATCCGCGCGGCGATCTCCCCGAGCCCCCGCAGTCCTTCCGGCGCCGGTACGGCCGACAGCCGGGCCAGCAGCTCCCCGAGGATCCGCACCGCCTGCCGCGCGTCCGTCGCGCCCAGCACCGACAGGTGCCGGCCCTCGTCCAGCCGCTCGAGGAGCATCGTGCCGGTCTCCGCGTCCTCCGCGAGCAGCCGCACGGCCCCGGCGCCGTCCCAGACCCGCAGCGCCACCGCCTCGCCCGCGCTCTCCTCGTCGAGGAGCTGCATCTTCAGCGCCGCGCGCGTCCCGTCGGCGCTCCGCACCACCGGCAGCACCAGCGAGGCCACCCCGTACATCGACGGCCCGGTCACCCGCAGCCCCCACCGGTCCAGGAACTCCCGCGCCCGCCCCGGCAGCGCCGCGACGAAAGCCCGGCCCGCCTCTCCGTTGTACTTCGCCTGCGAGGCCGCCAGTTCCGCCGGAATCTCGATCACACGACGACGCTACACACGCGCGCGCCGAGCCACACCCGAGTAAAAGCCGACCTCACACCTCCGGCGCCTCACACCTCCGGCGCCTCACACTTCCGGCGCTTCACACTTCCGGCTTCTCACACTTCCGGCGCCTCACAGCCCCGCGTCGCGCAGCACCCGCGCGAACGCGTCCTGGTCGTACAGCGCGTCGCCCACCCCCACCGACTGCCCGTCGACGACCACCGTCGGCGTCCCGCCGACACCCGAGTCCTCGAACGCCTTCTCCGCCGAGACGACCCAGTCGTGGTACGCGTCCTCCCGCACCGCCCGGTCGAACTCCGCGCCCCGCAGCCCCTCCACCCGGTCCGCGACCTTCAGCGGGTCCTCCGCACCGCCGCCCGCGAACAGCGCCGCCTGGAACTCCGCGAACCTCCCGGCCTCCGCCGCCGCCCGCATCGCGTTCGCCGCGCGCGCCGAGTCCGTACCGCCCGTGCGCGCGTCGAGGAAGGACGCGACGACGTACTCGATCCGCACCTTCCCGTCGGCCGCGGCCTGCGCGAGCGGCACGGCGCCGCCCTCCTCGAACTTGGCGCAGTAGCTGCAGCGCGGGTCCACGTACACGGTCGCCGTGTGCGGCGCCTTGGCGTCACCGACGACGATCTTCGGCCCTTCGACGACGGTCGTGAGCCCGGCTCCCGGCACGCCGGCGGGCTCGTACACCGCGCCGGACGCCGCCGCGGACGAGGACGAGGACGAGGCCGAACACCCCGCCCCGGCCGACGCGACGGCCCCGGCGGCGGCCAGCGCGACCGCCACGCGAACAGTCCTGCGCAGAGGCATGAAAGGGTCCTTTCGACACGGCGGAACGACAACGAAATCCGCAGCGAAACCGCACCCTCGAACCTAAGGGCCACCCCCACCCGGACCACCCCGCCGAAAGACCCGTATCCGAGGGTCGAAGGCCCCCGGCCCATCCAGTACCCTCCCGCCCATGGCCAGCAGGAGCAGCAGGAACAGCGGCAGCACCGTCAACGGCGGCATCTCGTTCTGGTACGCCCAGGACGGCACCCCCGCCCCGCGCGAGCCCCTGCCCGGGGACGCCACGGCGGACGTCTGCATCGTCGGCGGCGGCTACACCGGCCTGTGGACCGCGTACTACCTGAAGAAGGCCGTCCCCTTCCTCAACATCACCGTCCTCGAAGCCAAGTTCTGCGGCTACGGCGCCTCCGGCCGCAACGGCGGGTGGCTCTACAACGGCATCGCGGGCCGCGACCGCTACGCCAGACTGCACGGCCACGAGGCGGCGGTGCGCCTGCAGCAGGCCATGAACGACACGGTCACGGAGGTCATCGAGACCTGCGCGACGGAAGGCATCGACGCCGACATCCACCGCGGCGGCGTCCTGGAGGTCGCGCACTCCCCCGCGCAGCTCGCCCGCCTCAAGGCCTTCCACGCGGTGGAGATCGCCTTCGGCGAGAAGGAGCGGGAGCTGTACGGCGCCCGCGAGACCGCCGACCGGATCCGGGTCTCCGGCGCGGTCGGCTCGTCCTGGACCCCGCACGGCGCCCGCCTCAACCCGGTGAAACTGGTCAAGGGCCTCGCGGCGGCGGTCGAGGCCCTCGGCGTGACGATCCACGAGTCGACCCCGGTCACCGAGATCAAGCCGAAGCACGCGATCACCCCGTACGGCACGGTCCGCGCCCCCTACGTCCTGCGCTGCACGGAGGGCTTCACGGCCTCCCTCACGGGCCAGCGCCGCACCTGGCTCCCGATGAACTCGTCGATGATCGCGACGGAGCCCCTCACCGACGCCCAGTGGGCGGAGATCGGCTGGCAGGGCGGCGAGACCCTGGGCGACATGGCGCACGCGTACATGTACGCCCAGCGCACCGCCGACGGCCGCATCGCACTGGGCGGCCGGGGCGTCCCGTACCGCTACGGCTCCCGCACGGACAACGACGGCCGCACCCAGCCCGAGACGATCGAGGCCCTGCGCGAGATCCTGACCCGCTTCTTCCCGTCCCTGGCCGGCGTGGGCATCGACCACGCCTGGTCAGGCGTCCTGGGCGTCCCCCGCGACTGGTGCGCGACGGTCACCCTCGACCGCTCGACGGGCCTGGGCTGGGCGGGCGGCTACGTGGGCTCGGGCGTAGCCACCACCAACCTGGCGGCCCGCACCCTGCGCGACCTCATCCAGCAGGACTCGGGCCAGCAGGGCCCCACCGACCTGACGGCCCTCCCCTGGGTCAACCACAAGGTCCGCAAATGGGAACCGGAACCCCTCCGCTGGCTGGGCGTCCAGACCATGTACGCGGCCTACCGCCACGCGGACCACACCGAATCCACCACCCACACGGCCACGACCTCCCGCATCGCCACCCTGGCCAACAAAATCGCAGGCCGCTGACGCCCCCACCGACTCGACACCACAGAACGCGACGCCACCGGAACCCCTCACCCACCGGACCTCCTGCTCGCCCTGATGAGCCTCCGAAGCTCGTCGGGCGTGGGCCAGGGCGCCCGGCGATGGATCATCCGGTGGCAGTTGGCGCAGATCAGAGCGAGATCGCTGAGCTTCGTCCGCCCTTCGCCCTGGTCATGGGCGATCCGGGCGGGCGGCCGGAAGCTCCGGGGCCGTCTCGCCCCGACGGGGATCACGTCGCGGTACCGACGACGAACGACCCGGCAGCTCTGTCGTAGGTGCCTGACAGGATCACGCCGTGACAGCCATCGAAGATCTCGTCCCGCGCGTGGCGACGAAGGCCAGGGCCACGTCGGAGACGTTGCCGCCCACCGCCTCCGCCGAGGAGGTGGCCTCGGCTGAGGCCGCCCTCGGTTTCGCGCTCCCGCCCCTGCTGGCACGTCTGTACCGAGAAGTGGCCAACGGTGGCTTCGGCCCCGAGTACCAGCTTCTTCCCCTGGTCGGGGCGGGACGCACGGTGCTGAGCGAGTACCGGTCCGAGCGATCCGCCTCGGCCGAGGGAGAGACACCGTACTGGCCGGCGGGCGTGCTGCCCATCCTCGACTGGGGCTGCGGCATGTACGCCGCGGTGGACTGCCGCAGCGAGACCGCCGCGGTCCTCCTCTTCGAGCCGAACATCATGGCGGACGACGGAGCCGCCGCCTGGTTCGTCGACGCCGAAAGCCTGGCCGGGTGGCTCGAGACCTGGCTCGCCGGAACAGGCTGGTACCGGGAAGACGCCGATGAGGCCGACGACGTGGCGACACCGGTTCCATGGAAACGCGCCACCGCCCGAATCGCAGAGTGACCGAACCCCGCTGCTACGAAGACCCGGAAGGACGGTGTCGGACGGGGTCGGTTGCCGTGGTTTCGGTACGGCGCCGCTGCGCTGCTTGCTTCGCTGCCGCGTTTCGGGCGTGAGCCTCGCGCCGGAGGCGACGCTCATGGTCCGCGATCTGGCGGGCGACTGGCACGTTGGTCGCGGTGCGGATCAGCCGTTCGTTCTCACGGTCCACCAGGAAGGGGCCGTTTCCTCCGAGCCGAGGCCGCTGCCCGCTCCGCCCATCGCCGACGGATCCCCAGTAGAAGATCCATCCGAATGGCAGTTCCTGCACGCGGAGAATCCCCAACTCGTACTCGTGGCCGGGGCAGTTCCGCACCTGCGCGATCTCGGCGAGTACCAATCGGCGAGCATCTTCCTTCGTCAGCATGGCTGAATGATGGCGTGTGCCTCAGGGAGCACCAGTTCGGAGGAACCCGTATGCGGATTCCGCCTGGCCTGCACGTTCGCTGACCTGCGGGAAAGCAGCGGGGATGCCGTCGATCCCGGTGGTTCCCCGCTCGTCCCCCCGTGATCGGGCACGCATGGGGCACGCCCGGGATTACTCCGGGGCATCCACCACGGTGACCCCCGCCGCGAGCATCCTCGCGATCACCAGGTCCGCCAGTTCGTCATCACAGATCAGCGATGCCATCGGTGGATCTCCCTTCGCGATCGGCAGGTAGGTGTCGTCGAAGCGATGCAGTTCCCACCGATCGCGTTCTGTGGTCCACATCGATGCGTATGCCGAAAGGTCCTGCTCGCTCATGACCACTCCCTCGGCGGTCACCGTACAGCGGCTTCGGGCCGGAGCCGTCATGGGTCACCGGCCCGCCGGCCTTGCCCACGCCTAGCCCTGGCTCCCATCCCGTCTGCCGTCTCGACCGCCCGCTGCACGTGGCGCCCCGCCGTAAAGGCGGTGCGCTCCCGCGCCGTGCGCGGGTGGTTGGTCCGACTCGACGGCGGCGAGCTGTATGTGCACGACGAAGAACCATGCCAAGAGTACGGACGCTTGATGACCTGCGAAGAATCTCCGGCGGAGTCGGTCTCGGGGGGGCCTGCGGCTCCCCTGTCGACCGTCGTCACCGGCATGACTGACACGTAGTGGCGCGAGCCGTTCGGTCCCTGGCGTCAGCCGAGGTCCTTCCAGAACGTGTAATCGTGGTCCCTGAGGAACTCCGTGCGCTTCCACGGCCCCGAGGTCAGAGACTGCACATAACCCCTGCCACGGAAGGCCGGCCAGTCCGTCTTCCCGGACTCGGCGAAGTTCACCCAGGTGCCCGTCATGCGCTTGCCGAGGGCCCTCTGCTTCTCCGTCATTTCCTCGAAGAGGGGGATCCTGAAGTCGAAGAGGTAGGGCAGTTCCGCCATGTGCTGGGCCCGAGGCTGGAAGCTGGGGGCCTTGGATCCCGCCCACCACGGGGTGTCGCGCTCACTGAACTCGAACATCCGAGTCGGCGTCCACCGCGACAGAAGCTTGGCAGTGTCCATTGTCGGAACGGACCAGGCGTGGTCGGTCCGCACGGTCGCCAGGGCCTCGCCGGCCGAGCCGAAACGGCTCAGTGGGTAGCGGGCCAGCACCGCGTCCGCCCGGGAGCCGAACTCCTCGCGGATCGCGGGCTCGTACGCCTCGGCCGCCATGGGCCCGGCCGCCAGCTCCTGGCCCAGGATCATGCCGCGCTCCTCGTCGTGGTTGACCCCGATGAGGACGGGGACGCGGTTGAACCTTCCGGTCCGGAGGGCTTCGGCGGGGGCGAGCGGCAGCAGGTCCGTGCCTGCGACCGGGCGGGGCTCCTTCCACGTCCCGTACGCCTCCATGAGCGTGGCCGCGTCCGCGCCACGCAGACAAGACTCCGCGTGCTCGTCCTCCGTGCACGCCCCCATCGTCCGGAGGTTCTTGACGGTGGCCTCGGCCTCGGCCTCGGCTGCCTCCCGCGTGCGGGAGCCGCCCGTGGCGCACGGCGCGCTCTGGACGATGGCACGGTCGAAGAGCCCGGCCGACTTCGGTGAGGCGAGGTGACCGCAGACGCTGTAGCCGCCGCCGGACTCGCCCATGACCGTCACATTGGCGGGGTCGCCGCCGAAGGCGCCCGCGTTGGCACGGACCCAACGCAGCGCCGCCTGCTGGTCCTCCAGGCCGAGACCGCCGGAGGTCCTGAGCGCCGGGTCGGCCAGGAAGCCCATGACGCCGAGCCGGTAGTTCACCGACACGACGACGGCGCCCTCGGCGGCCAGCCGCTTGGGACCGTAGAGGTCGCCGCTGCCGAACATCAGGCTGCCACCGTGGATCCACACGATCACCGGCCGCTTCCCGGCCCGCTGCGCGGGGGTGGTGACGTTCAGGTAGAGGCAGTCCTCGGCCTCGCTGGGGATTCCGATGGGCAGCCCCTTGGGCTGCGCGCAGGGGGAGCCCGGTGCCGTCGCCTCGCGTACTCCGGTCCAGGGTGCAGCGGGCCGCGGCGGCGACCATCGCAGCCCGCCCACCGGCGGGGCGGCGTACGGGATGCCCTGGAAGCTGCGCACGCCGTCACCGTCGACGGTGCCACGCACGGCCCCGTCAGTGGTGCCGACGATCGAGCCGGCCCCGTTGCCCGCTGCCGCCTGAGCCGGGCCGGCCAGGCCGAGCCCGAAGCCCGTGCCCAGCGCCAGCACCACGGCGGTGAACCCCTTGGAAGCGCTCCTCATGTGTCTCATGGCCCAAACGCTACGCAGATTTGCACGATCGCGCAATACATTTGTATAGCGCGATCGAGTGAGGCGTTCGTGCCATGTCGGGCGCTAGGCTCCCGGCCATGGGAAACCGAGAAGCCTTGCTCATCGGCGCCAAGGCGTGCCTGAGGGAAAAGGGCTACGACCGCACGGCCGTGCGTGACATCGCCGCAGCCGCCGGCGTGAGCACGGCCGCCATCGGCTACCACTACGGCTCGCGGGAGGCGCTGCTCAATCAGGCGCTGTTCGAGATCCTCGACGAGTGGGGCGATGCGATGGGCCGGGCACTGGTGCCCGATGCCGACGGGTCCTCCCGGGCGCACTTCGAGCGCATTTGGGAGAGCCTGATCGACGACTTCGGTGCGCACCCCGACCTCTGGCTGGCCTCGGTGGAGCTGTTCATGCAGGCCCAACGGCAGCCGGAGCTGCGGGCCGCGCTGGCCGCGGGCACCGCTCAGGGGCGGCGCGGCATGGCGGCGATCCTGGATGGCGTCCGCGAGGAGGAAGTGTCGGACGCCTCTGTCCGCACCCTGGGCACCGTGCAGTTGGCGCTGGTGTCGGGCGTGATGCTCCAGTGCCTCAGCGATCCCTCCAGTGCTCCCACTGCCGCCGAAGTACTCGAAGGCGTCCGGGCCCTGGGCGAGTTGGCGCGCTGACCACGACAGGCAACGCAGAAGGACCAGGCCGCTGACCTGGCCCTTCTGCGGAAGAAGACCTGCGCGGTGATGTTCCTGCCGGGGGTGGGCGGCCAAAAGCGGAGGAAGGCATCGTCGCCGACGCCGATCAGGTCTCCCTGGGCGTCCTTCTCCCAGCCCAGTTCGCCGACGGTGTGCTGCTCGCGCATGTTCTCGGAGAGGCCGAGTGCGACGCCAAGCGCCGCGAACGCCTCAAGCTCTCGACACACGCACACCTCTACCTGAGCCCCATGCTCGACACGAAGCGGCTGGAGACCCTGAGCTCCCCCGACGTCCAGCGCTTCCTCCTCCAGCTGGAGAACCAGACAACGGCGGCCACCGCCAAGGAACCCACCGCGCGCTCCGCACGGCGCTCTCCGCCGCCCAGGGGCTACGTCTTCGCCACCCGTACCGGCCGCCCCATCGAGCCCCGCAACGTCCACGACTGCTTCGTCCGCGGCAGCGAGATCGCCGGCCTCCGGCTCATCCGCCTCCACGACGCCCCGCACGGCTGCACGACGCTCCTCACCGCCGCCGACATCGCGCCTCGCGTCGTCATGGAGATCCTCGGGCACAGCCAGATCAGCCTGCCCATGGACGAGTAGACGCACGTCGTCCAGCACACGCAGCGTGAGGCCATCAGCCACATGAACCGGCTCCTCAGACGCATGCCAAGCCCGGGCCCCGGCATCCACATTTCGCTCCGCGCGCTGTGAACCGTGCCCGACAGACCGCCGCCGTCGATGTCATCCGTAGATGCCGAAGACCCCCAACCATGATCGGTCGGGGGTCTTCGACGTTTCCTGCCTGGAGCCCCCTGTCGGGTTCGAACCGACGACCCCCGCTTTACAAGAGCGGTGCTCTGGCCAGCTGAGCTAAGGAGGCAGCGAGTGCAGTGTAACCAAACGGCGGGGTCGTACGGTCGGGAATCTCACCTCGGCCGGAGTGCTGACAGATCCCGTTCCGCCAGGTACCGTCGCCCTCAGTTCACTCCGGTGGACTAGACCTCAATCCTTCCTTTACTCGGATCGTCCGGCACGTTCCTGCCGGTGAAGGGACACATCACCATGGCTTCTGTCACGTTCGACAAGGCGACCCGGCTCTACCCGGGTTCCGACAAGCCCGCCGTCGACCAGCTCGAGATCGAGATCGAGGACGGCGAGTTCCTCGTCCTCGTCGGGCCCTCCGGCTGCGGCAAGTCCACCTCCCTGCGCATGCTCGCCGGGCTCGAGGACGTCAACGGCGGCTCCATCCGTATCGGGGACCGCGACGTCACGCACCTGCCGCCGAAGGACCGGGACATCGCCATGGTGTTCCAGAACTACGCGCTCTACCCGCACATGACCGTCGCCGACAACATGGGCTTCGCCCTCAAGATCGCCGGCGTCAACAAGAGCGAGATCCGCGCCAAGGTCGAAGAGGCCGCCAAGATCCTCGACCTCACCCCGTACCTGGACCGCAAGCCCAAGGCGCTCTCCGGCGGTCAGCGTCAGCGTGTCGCGATGGGGCGTGCCATCGTGCGCGAGCCCCAGGTCTTCCTCATGGACGAGCCGCTGTCGAACCTCGACGCCAAGCTCCGCGTCTCGACCCGTACGCAGATCGCGAGCCTGCAGCGCCGGCTCGGCATCACGACCGTGTACGTCACGCACGACCAGGTCGAGGCCCTCACCATGGGCGACCGCGTCGCCGTCCTCAAGGACGGTCTGCTCCAGCAGGTCGACTCGCCGCGCAACATGTACGACCGTCCCGCGAACCTCTTCGTGGCCGGCTTCATCGGCTCCCCCGCCATGAACCTGGTCGAGGTCCCGATCACCGACGGCGGCGTGAAGTTCGGCAACAGCGTCGTCCCGGTCTCCCGCGACGCGCTCTCCGCCGCCTCCGCCAAGGGCGACACGACCGTCACGGTCGGCATCCGCCCCGAGCACTTCGACGTGTCGGGTGCCACCAGCAAGGAGGGCCTGGCCGTCTCCGTGAACGTCGTCGAGGAGCTCGGCGCCGACGGTTACGTCTACGGCACCGCCCGCGTCGGCGGCGAGGACAAGGACCTGGTCGTCCGCGTCGGCGGCCGCGCCGTCCCGGAGAAGGGCTCCACGCTCCACGTCGTGCCGCGCCCCGACGAGCTGCACGTCTTCTCGACCTCCACCGGTGAGCGGCTCTGACCCACCGGAAGGCATGAAGCGAACGGCCTCGTATCTGTTGCGGATACGGGGCCGTTCGGCTGTCCACGACCCTGTCGACAAATACCCCGGCAGGACTGGCAATTCGGACAGCCGCGTCAACACGCGAATCGAAAAGCCGCCTCGAACCATCCCCCGCGAGAGTGACTAAATGTCGCCATATCTTCACTGGCCGCTACGCTCGCCTGCGTGACGCACACTGCCCGCCGTATCGGCCGCTCTCTCGCCCTCGTCCTGCCCGTCGTCCTGGTGCTCTCCGGGACGCTCGCGGTCTCCGCCGTCCCGTGGGCCGGCAAGGGCTCCGACACCCAGATGCTCACCGCATCCTCGGAGGACGTCTCCGTCCCCGCCAAGTCCCGTGCCCCGCAGGATATTCTGCGCGACCGCCTGCTCGCAGAGCTTCAGGAGAAGGACCCCGGCACCGCGTTGACGCACCTCCAGCGCGAGGTCGAGAACAGCCCCTCGCTCGCCAAGCACTGCATGTCCATCGCCCGCGCCCTCGGCAAGGCCGCCGTACGCCACTACGGCCCCACGCGCGCCCAGTCCTACTCGCGCCCGGTCTGCGACACCTCGTTCGCGACCGGCGTGATGTACGCGAGCTGACGACGCCTCGACGCTGAACGGCTGCCTCACCCGGTGCGCATATCGTTCGCGGTATGGATACCTTCCCGACGCAGGCCGTGGTCCTGGCGGGCGGCCAGGGCTCGCGCCTGCGCCCGTACACCGACGACCGCCCCAAGCCGATGGTCGAGATCCCCGGCACCGGGACCCCGATCATCGGCCATCAGCTGTCCTGGCTCGCCGCCGAGGGCGTGACCGACGCCGTCGTGTCCTGCGGCCATCTCGCCGAGGTCCTCCAGGACTGGCTCGCCTCCGCCGATCTTCCGCTGCGCGTGAAGACCGTCGTCGAACCCGAGCCGCTCGGCCGTGGCGGCGGCCTCAAGTACGCCGCCGCGCACCTGCCCGAGCCCGCACAGCCCTGGTACGCCACCAACGGCGACATCTGGACCCGTTTCTCCCTGCGTGAGATGGCCGCCTTCCACGCCGAACGCGACGCGACCGCCACCCTCGCCCTGGCCCGCCCCCGCATCCCCTGGGGCGCCGTCGAGACCGACACCTTCGGGCACATCACCGACTTCATCGAGGCGCCGCCGTCGCCGTTCCTCATCAACGCGGGCGTGTACGTCTTCTCCGCCGCGTTCACCGAGCTGCTCCCGGACCGGGGCGACCACGAGCGCACCACCTTCCCCCGGCTGGCCCGCGAACGCCGTCTTGCCGGCTTCCCGCTGCCCCAGGGGGCGTACTGGCGGGCCATCGACACCGCCAAGGACCTCACCGAGGCCGCGAAGGAGCTGGCCTCCCAGGGAGCCTCCTGAAGAGCCTCCTGAGGGGTACGTCGAAGGGGGGGGGCCGCCCGGGGGGCCGGGGGGGCCCGCCGGCGAACCCCTGGGAGCGGCCCACCGCCCCGCCGCGAGGGGGGGGTG
>NZ_JBEZNQ010000036.1:0-89679 GCF_040653315.1 Streptomyces sp. NPDC047981
GGCCGCGGCGGGCCCGGCGTCCTCCGCCGCCTAGCGCACCGGGCCGTGCGGCGCGCCGTCGGCCCGGGCGCGCAGCGACCGGACCGCGTCCGGCACCGACGCGGCGACCAGGGCCGCCCGGTGCCGGTACGGGATCCGGCCGACCTGGAGGGTGTACGCGACCCGGGCCAGGTCGGGCTCGGGCATCCGCTCCAGGTCCGCCGCGAGGGCCGCGGCGTACTCCCGCAGCGCCCGCGCGGAACGGGCGGAGAGGACGAGCAGCTGCGGCTCGCCCGTGGTCCCGGCCGCCCCGTCCGCAGGCCGGGTGTACGAGCCGAGGACCACGTGCGCGTTGGTGCCGCCGAAGCCGAAGGAGCTCACTCCGGCGATCCGGTCGCCGGTCCAGGACCTCGCCCGGTCGTTGACGAAGAACGGCGTCCCGTCGAGGCGCAGATAGGGGTTCGGTTCGCTGTAGTGGATGCTCGGCGGGAGGACGCCGTGCCGCAGCGCGAGGAGCGTCTTGAGCAGGCCCGCGACCCCGGCCGCCGCCTCCAGGTGCCCGATGTTGGTCTTCACCGAGCCGAGTGCGATGTGCGGGGTCGCGGCGGGCGGCAGCCCGGCCTCCTCGTACAGGGTCTCGAACGCCTTCTTGAGGCCTTCGGCCTCCACCGGGTCGCCCAGCCGGGTCCCGGTGCCGTGCGCCTCGACGGCGCTGACGTCCCTGGGGTCCACGCCCGCCTCCCGGTAGGCGCGCAGGAGCACGTGGGCCTGCGCCTCCGGGTTGGGCGCCGTCAGGGAGGCGGCCCGTCCGCCGTGGTTGACGGCGGTGCCGCGCACCACCGCGTAGATGTGGTCACCGTCGGCCTCCGCCGCCGCGAGCGGTTTGAGGACCACCGCGCCCACACCTTCGCCGCGCACGTACCCGTCGGCGTCCCGGTCGAAGGTCCGGCAGGCGCCGTCCGGGCTGAGCATGCCCGATTGCCCGAACGCGGTGAACAGGCCCGGACTCAGCAGGAGGTTGACCCCGCCGGCGACGGCCAGCGAGCAGTCGCCCGCGGCCAGGGCCCGTACGGCGCGGTGCAGGGCGACCAGGGAGCTGGAGCAGGCGGTGTCGACCGCCTCGCTGGGACCCCGCAGGTCCAGGACGTGCGAGACGCGGTTGGCCAGGATCGAGTGGGCGATGCCGCTGGCGGTGTGGGCCTGGACCGGTGTGCCGTGCAGGCGGAGCAGGTCGGCGTAGTCGGTGGTGGAGACGCCCACGAAGAGCCCGGTGTCGCTGCCGGCCAGCGCGTCGGGCCGGTGACCGCTGTCCTCGACCGCCTTCCACACGGTCTGCAGGAACAGCCGCTGCTGAGGGTCCATCAGGGCGGCCTCGGCCGGGGAGATCCGGAAGAGTTCGGTGTCGAAGGCCGCGACGTCGTCGAGGAAGCCGCCGCGCAGTCCGGCGGTGTCCGGGTGCGCGTGCAGTTCGAGCCGGTCGGCCGGGGCGGGGCCGACGAGGTCCTCCCCCGCCTCGACGCGCTGCCAGAAGCCCGCCAGATCGGCGGCGCCCGGCAGGATGCCGGCCATACCGATCACGGCCACCGCACCGGCGTCCGAAGCGGCCTTCGCGTCCGGAGCGTGCTCGGCGGTCCGCGGGAGGGGCGCCGGTACGACGGGGACCGGTACGGCAGGGACCGGTACGGCAGGGACCGGTACGACAGGCTCATGTACGAGAGGCGCCTCGATCACCGCGGGGCGGGGCGCGTCGTGGTGGTCCTCCAGATACCGGGCGAACGCCTCCAGACTGGCGCACTCGAAGAGCACGGTGGGCAGGAGGTCCAGGCCGTACTCCTCGTTGACCTGGTTGATGAGTTCGCTCAGCGAGATCGAGTCGAAGCCGGAGTCCATCAGGTCGTCGTCCAGAGCGACCTCGCTCTCGTCGACCAGCAGGAACTCCGACGCCGCACGGCGCAGCATCGCCCGGACGTCACGTCCATCTGCCACCTCGGCCGTGGTCGCGGCGGCGGGCACCTCGGTCAGGGTCTCGACCACGAGGAAGGACGGCTCGCGGGAGGCCAGCCCGCGCCCCAGGGCCTCCAGGCCCGTCGCGGTGGGCAGCGGGACCATCCGCCAGCGGCGCGCGAACAGCGCGCGGGTGGACGCGTCCACCGTCATGCCGCCGTCGGCCCAGAGGGGCCAGCCGACGGACAGCGTGCGGCCCGAGCGTTCGCCGCGCAGCCGGCGCTCCTCGCGCCGGGCGGCGAAGGCGTCCAGGAAGGCATTGGCCGTCGCGTAGTCGGCCTGGCCCGGGTTGCCGGTCTCACCGACGACGGAGGAGAACAGGACGAAGAATTCGAGGTCCCGGCCGGCGGTGGCCTCGTCGAGCAGCCGGGCGCCGGTGACCTTGGGGGCGAGGACCTCGGCCATCTCCTCCTCGGTCTTGCGGACGGCGAGCGAGTCGCGGGTCACGCCCGCGGCGTGCACGACCCCGTGGAGGTTTCCCACGGCGGCGACAAGGCGCCGCACGTCGTCCTCGCGGGACACGTCGGCCCTGTGGAACTCCGCGGTCGTGCCGCCCCGGTGGAGGGCCGCGATGCGCGCGGCCGCCGCCGCGCCGGGCTCCGACCGCCCGGCGAGGACCAGCCGTACCGGCCCCTGGGACGCGAGGTGTTCGGCGACGTGCAGCGCGAGGCTCCCGGCCCCACCGGTGATCAGGTACGTCCCGCCCGTCCGCACGAGGGGGCCGTCGGCGGGCGGCGGGGTGAACTCCTCCAGGCGCTTGGCCTGGCGCTCCCCGCCGCGGTGGCGGACCTCCGCCTCCTCGTCGCGGAGTTCGCCGAGCAGCAGGCCGGCCCTGGTCCCGGCGTCCGTCCCCGTCTCGAACTCCACGCGCGAGCCGAGGAAGCCGCTGTGCTCCAGTGCCAGCGTGCGGATCGCGCCCGCCACGGCGATCTGCTCCGGATCGGCCCCCAGGTGGGTGTGGACCGCCCGGAGCGCGGCGCCCGGCCGCTCGCGCAGCAGGTCCGCCGTCAGCCGTACGAAGGTGTGGACGTCGCCGGTGTGCACGACGGCGTCCGGCAGGACGGACGGCGTCTCGCCCGTGCCGATCACGGTGCAGCGGATCCCCGCCTCTGCGGACGCCCGAGCGAGCGCGGTGGCGAGCTCCGGCTCGTCGGTCGTCACCAGCAGGGACTTCGGCGCGCCGACGGCCCGCGTGACGGATGCCGCCTCCCACACCGGCCTGCGGTAGACGGTCCTGGTCTCCGGCGCTGGGGCCGCGGCCCCGTCCGGCGTCGCTCGCGGACCGGCGGTCGTGGGGAGTTCGGCTGCCGTGGGCAGGCCCGCCCCGGGGCCGAGCCGCAGCCAGTGCCGTGTGCGCTCGAAGGGGTAGGGCGGCAGCTCCACCCTACGGGGCCGGGGGTACGACCAGAGCGCCTGCCAGTCGACGGCGCCGCCGCGCACCCAGCGCACCGCCGGGTCGTCGCCACCGGTGTCCGTCCCGCCACCGGACGCCGCCCCGACCGCGGTCTCCGTCCTCCCACCGGACGCCGTCCCGATCAGGACGCCCCCGGGCACGGAGCCGGAGGCCACCGCGGCCAGGCGGGCGGCCAGTTCGGCGACGTCTCCGGCCCGAACGGCCAGCCGCTCGGGGAACTCCCTGCGGCCCACCTGGCTGGTGAAGCACACCTCGTCGAGCCGCTCACCGGCCCCAGGTCCTTCGAGGCGCGCGGCGACGAGACCGGCGTACCGCAGCAGTTGGTCCCTGGTGCGGGCCGAGAGGACGAACAGCTGCTCGCCGGGGAGCGGCTCGGGCTGCTCCCGGTCGTCCCGGTACTCCTCCACGACCAGGTGCACGTTGGCACCGCCCGCCCCGAAGGAGCTGACCCCGGCACGTCGCGGAGCGGAGCCGGCGCTCGGCCACGGGGACAGCTCCACGGGCAGGGTGAATCGGGCGGGATCGAGCAGGATCTTCGGATTGACCGTACCCAGACCGGCGACGGGCGCGATCCGGCCGTGGCGGAGCTGGAGCAGCACCCTCGTCAGGCCGGCGATGCCCGCCGCACCCTCGAGATGCCCGATGTTCGCCTTCACCGAGCCGACGGCGCACATGACGCCGTCACCGGTGGCGGCCCCGAGCGCCCGGCTCAGCCCGGCGATCTCGATCGGGTCACCGAGTTCCGTCCCGGTGCCGTGGGCCTCGACGTAACCGATGGTGCCGGGGTCGACGCCGGCGCGCCGGACGGCCTCCGCGATCAGCGCCGCCTGCGCGTTCGGGTTCGGCACGGTGTAACCGCCGGTCTTGCCGCCCGCGTTGGCCAGGCCGGACTTGAGGACGGCCCAGATCTCGTCGCCGTCCGCGACGGCCTGGCGCAGCGGCTTCAGCAGCACCGCGCCGACCCCCTCGCCCGGGACGAAGCCGTCGGCGCCTGCGTCGAAGACCTTGCACCGGTCGTCGGCGGAGAGCATGTTCCTGGACGACAGCGACACATGGTGGGCGGGGTGCAGGATCAGGTTGACCCCTCCGGCGACGGCGGTCCGGCACTCGCCGCGCCGGATGCTCTCGCAGGCCAGATGGACCGCGAGGAGCGAGGACGAGCACGCCGAGTCCACCGCGAAGCTGGGCCCGTTGAGGTCGAGGGCGTACGACACGCGGTTGGCGATCGACCAGTACGCCGAGTGGGCACCGGACAGCCGTCCCTCGGCCCAGCCGGTGGCGGCGAGCTGGCCGTACGAGCCGTACATGGTGCCGACGAACACACCGGTGCGGCGCTCCCTCGTGTCGTCGCCGAGCTGACCGGCGCGGTCGAGGAGGTTCCAGACGGTCTCCAGGAAGAGCCGCTCCTGGGGGTCGATGTCGGCCGCGTCGCGGGGCAGGATGCCGAAGAACGCCGGGTCGAACAGGTCGATTCCGTCGAGGAATCCGCCCCAGCGGCTGTACGACCGCTGCGGCCGGCCCTTCTCCGGATCGAACGTGGTCCGCCAGTCCCAGCGGTCGGCCGGCACCTCGGTGATCCCACTGCGCCCTTCGGCGAGCAGTGCCCAGAACGCGTCGAGGTTGTCCGCCCCGGGGTAGCGCCCGGCCACGCCGATGACGGCGATGTCGTCGTCACGGTGCTCGGCGGCGGCGCCCGGCCGGTGCGGGTGAGGGTGCGGGTGCGGCTGGACGGCCACCGGCTCGGCCACGGGACGTGACAGCCGCGGCTCGGCCACGCTTCCGGGAGTCGGCTCGGCCGCGGGACCGGGGGCCGGCTCGGTCGTCGCACCGGGCGTCGGCTCGTGCGCGGAGCCGGGTATCGGCTCGTGCGTGGGGCCGGGTATCGGGTACGTCTCGGCGAAGTGGTCCGCGAGGTCGGCGATGGTCAGGTACTCGAAGAGCAGAGTGGCCGGCAGCGGCCCGAGGTCCTTCTCGAAGCGGGCCAGGATGTCCAGGCTGACCAGGGAGTCGACCCCGTAGTTCTCGAAGGTCACCGCGTCGTCGAGATCGGCCTCGGCGAACCGGAGCACCTCGGCGAAGACCTCGCGCACGTATCCCCGCACGGATTCCGCCGAGGCAGCGAGCGGCGCCGCGGACGCCCGGTCGGCGGGCGGGCCCGCGTCGCCCGCTCCGGCGACGAACAGGCACTGCTCGAGGTCCTCGGTCGCCGTGCCGGGAAAGCCGCGCACGCGGGTGCCCTCGAACCCGGCCCGGCCGAGGAGGCTCTGCCAGGCGGCCGGGCCGATCAGCGGGGCGTGCGGCAACCGGTGCTCGGTGTCCTCGTACCGCCACCACCCCGGCGTGAGGCCGAAGGTGAGCGTGAGGAAGTGCCCGGCCCGCGTGACCTCGTTGACCAGCAGACCGCCGCCGGGAGCCAGCAGCCGCCGTACGTGACCGAGCGTTCGGTCCATGCGCTCCGTCGCGTGCAGCACGTTGGTGGCGAGGACCAGATCGAAGCCGTGCGGCGGGAAACCCTGCTCCTCCGGGTCGCGTTCGATGTCGAGGCGCTCGAAGCGTACGAAGGGGTGTGCCGACGCGAAGGCGTCCTCGCCGCGCCGCAGGAAGGCCGTGGAGATGTCGGTGTAGCGGTACTCCACCGGAAGGCCGGTGTCCGCGCACGCACGCAGGACGAAGCCGCTGCCGGCCCCGGTGCCGGCGCCGATCTCCAGGAGCCTCACGGGTCGTCCGGTGCGGGCGTGGATCCTCGTGACCGCCGCCGCGGCCTCCTCGGCCATGGCACGGTGGTAGAAGTCGGCCGAGGCCTGCCCCCGGTAGACCTGCTCGACGAGTTCGGCCGAGCCGCCGGGGAACAGCACCTCCGTGGGGCGCGTGCGGTGGGACAGCACGTCGGGCAGCGCCTCGACGCACCGTCGCAGCAGCCGCACGTGCGGGGCGAGATCGGGGTGACGTTCCATCAGGTCGTCGTCCGGCTCGGGCCGATCCGGGACCTCGCCGATCAGGTCTCCGGTGCGCCGGACGCGGCCCTCCGACTGGAGCAGCGCGAGGAGCGCGTCGAACAGGCGCCGCTGCTCGGGCCGGACCCCGAGCCGTCCGGCCAGCTCCTCCACGGTCCCGTCCAGCGATCCGAGCGCGCGGCGCAGCCGCCGGTCGAGCAGCGCGGGCGCGAGGCGCTCCAGGGCCGCGAAGGCCTCCCTGGCCCGGGCCACCGGATCAGCCACGCCCGCGACGGCGGGTGCGGAGGCCACGCCGAGCCGGGCCAGTCCTTCGGCGGTCGCACGGACCACCAGGGCCTGGGGCACGGCGTCGCGGAGCAGCGCGTCCAGGGCGGTCATGCCCTCCTCAGGCCCGATCGACCCGACGCCGAACCCGGAGAGCCGCGCGGCGTACCGTTCGTCGGCGACGACCCCGACACCGCCCCAGTAGCCCCAGTTGACGACCGTGACGGGGAAACGGCAGCGGCGCCGCAGCTCGGCCGCGTACGCGTCCTCGAAGGTGCTCGCGGCCGCGTAGTTGGCCTGACCCGCCGAGTCGGTGAACGACACCGCGGAGGAGAAGAAGGCCAGGAAGTCCGGCCGCTCGGTGCGCAGGACCTCGCCGAACGCGACCGCGCCCGCCACCTTCGGGGCGAGCACCTCGGCAAGCCCGGGCTCGTCCATCCTGACGAGCGTGCGGTCGCCCAGCACCATCGCCGCGTGGAACGCCCCGTGCAGCGCGCCGAACGCGCGGCGGGCGTCGCGGACCGCCGCGCGCAGCGCGGCCGGGTCGGTGGCGTCGGCCCGCAGATACACGGCCTGCCCGCCGAGGCGTTCGACCTCGCCGAGGAGTTCCGCCACACGGCCGTCGGCCGCCCGACGGCCCACGACCGTCAGCCGGGCACCCACGGTCCGGGCGAGGTGGCGCGCGAGCTCCCGGCCGATGCCGCCGGTGCCGCCCAGGATCAGGTAGTGCCCGCCGCGCCGGTAGGGGCCGGCGGTCTCGCCGCCTCGGGCACCGCTCGCCGGCGCGGCCACCGATCCGACCGTACGGATCAGCCGACGGCCGTCGCGGCGCAGGGCCACCACGCGGTCAGCGGCCGGCTCGCGCACCAGCCGCGCCGCCAGTTCGGCGGCCGGCCACGGCTCGGCGCCCACGTCGACGCAGCCGACCGTCCAGGCGGGGTACTCCGCGGCCGCCGAACCGGCCATGCCGAGCAGCCCCGCGGCGTGCGGACGGGCCGCGCCGTCACCGGTGTCGAGGGCCCCGGCGAGCACGACCTTCAGGGTGACCGGCCGTGCGGCGCCCGTCGAGATCAGCGCCTTGAGCGCGCGCAGGAGCTCGACGGGGGCCGGGTCGTCGTGCACGGCACGGCCGCGGTACGGCTCGCAGGCGAGGAAGTAGACGGTCCCGGGGGCGTCGCCCGGGTCGAGGGCGGTCACCGCGGCCGCGTGGTCACCGGCGGCGCGGTGCGCCGCGACCAGCGCCTCGGCCAGCTCCGCGGTACCCGCGCCTTGCACGACCCGGACCCGCGCCGGGGCTCCGTCACCCGCCCGGCCGGCGGCGGGCCCGGCCTCGTGCCAGCCGGGCAGGTGGACGAGCGCTCCGGCCCCTTCGGGCGCGGAGTGCGAGGCCGAAGCCGGGCGCGACGGGCGCAGGGCCAGGCCGGTGAAGCGGACGGCGACACGGCCGTCCCGGTCGGCCAGCCGGACGGTGAACCCGTCCCCGTCGCGTACGACATGGGTGTACCCCGTACTCGGCACCGGACCGTGGATCTCCAGCTCGCGGAGCGCGAAGGGCACCTGAGGCCCCGTCTCGGCGGACAGCGCGGAGACGGCCTGGAGCGCGGCGTCCAGCGCCACGGGGTGCAGGGGCCGGCCGGGGACCTCCGCCGCCCTGGCGGGCGGCAGGGTCAGTACGCCGAGCGCCTCGTCCGCACCGTGGCGGACCTCTTCGAGCGCCCGGAAGGACGGGCCGTACTCGATACCGGCCGCGGCGAAGGCGGCGTAGAGGTCGTGACCGGAGCGGCGGTCCGGGCAGCGCGCGCCGATCGCCGCGGGATCCAGCCGCTCCGGCGCTCCCGGCGCGCCGGCGTGCAGGCTGCCGCTCGCGCGGACCACGCCGTCCTGGCCGTCCGACAGGGTGAAGCGCTCCCCGTCCACCACCACCCGCGGGGTACGGCCGCCGGTCACGTCGAGGGCCTTCAGCCACCGCATCCGGCGGATGCGCGCGGGAGCGGTTGTCCCGGCCTCCCTGAGCGCCAGTTCGACGACGGCGACGCCCGGGAACAGCGGCCTGCCGTCGACCAGGTGGTCCGTCGCCATCCAGTCGTCCGGTCCTGCGGCGCCGGCGCGGGTGGGAGACGGCGCGGGGGCCGGCGCGGGGGTCGGGACAGCGGTCGGCACGACGGGGGCCGGCACTGAGGTCGTCTCGGGGGCGGGAGGGGCGATCGTCTCGGGGGCCGGAGGGGAGGTCCGCCCCGCCCAGTAGGAGCCCATGTCGAACGGGTGGCCCGGCAGGGACGTCCGGCGGCCGCCGGTCTCCCGGTACAGCTCCGTCCAGTCGAGGGTCTCGCCGGCCAGGTAGCGCTGGGCCGCCCGTTCCTCCGCGCCGGTGCCGGCCCGACGCGGCCGGCCGTCGATCGCGGCGCGCAACTGGTCCACGAGGTCGTCGGTGTCGGTGGCGACGAACGCCTCCCGGACGACGTGGTGGGGGCGTCCCGCGGCGAGCGTCACGGCCACGTCCGCGAGGGCGGGCCGGTCGGTGGCCAGCCGGTCGGCCAGCGCCGTCATGGACCGCACCAGGGCCGGGCGGTTCGGGGCGGAGAGCGGGATCATCACGGTGGCGGCCTCCGGCGGGGTGATGTCGTGGCGCGGCGGTTCCGCCACCAACAGGTGCGCGTTGGTGCCGCTGAATCCGAAGCTGCTGACGGCGCCCACGAGTTCGCCCGACGGGCCGGGCAGCCAGGGACCGAGCGCGGTGACGGGCCGCAGTCGGCCCCGCCCGAAATCGATCTCCGGGTTGGGCAGCGTGTAGTTGGCCGAGGGCGGCAGCTGTCGGTGTCGCAGCGCGAGCAGCAGTTTGAGCAGCCCGGCGACGCCCGCCGCCGTCGTGGTGTGGCCGATGTTGCCCTTCACCGAGCCCAGGCCGCACGGGTGGTCACCCGGCGATCCACCGTTGCCGAGGGCCTGCTCGAGTGCCTTGACCTCGATGGGGTCGCCGAGCGGGGTGCCCGTGCCGTGGGCCTCGACGTAGGTGATGTCCTCCGGACGGATGCCGGCCCGGGTCCGGACCCGTTCGATGAGGGCTGCCTGGCCGGCCGCGCTGGGCGCGGTGATGCCGTTGGTCCGTCCGTCCCCGTTGATGCCGCTGCCACGGATCACGCCGTGGATCCGGTCGCCGTCGGCCCGGGCGCGGTCGAGGCGCTTGAGCAGTACGGCGCCGACTCCCTCGCCCAGCACGATGCCGTCGGCGGACGCGTCGAACGGGGCGGTGCGGCCCGTCGGCGAGAGCATGCCGGTCTTGCTCGTCAGGATGTGCATGCGCGGGGTCAGCATCAGCGCGACGCCCCCGGCGAGCGCCGCGTCGCACTCGCCGGAGCGGATGCTCTCGCAGGCCAGGTGGACGGCGACGAGGGACGAGGAACAGGCGGTGTCGATCGCCATCGTGGGACCGGTGAGATCGAGGTGGTACGCGATCCTGGCGGCCAGTACCGAGGCCGAGTTGCCGAGGAAGGCATGGGCGGTCTCGCTCTGCCCGTCCGCCCTGAGCAGGTCCAGGTACTCGCCGGTGGCGCAGCCGACGTACACGCCCCAGCGGCGGCCGCCCGGCGCCTCCCCGGCGTGGCCGGCGTCCTCGAGGGTCTGCCACGCGGTCTGCAGGAAGAGCCGCTGCTGTGGGTCCATCGCTTCCGCCTCGAGGGGCGACATGCGGAAGAACCGCGGGTCGAACCGGTCGACCCCGTCGAGCAGGGCGGCCCACTTGCTGTACGTGCGGCCCACTGCCCGCCGGTCGGGGTCGTAGAACTCCCGCGGGTCCCAGCGTTCGGCCGGCACCTCGCGGACGCTGCTGCGGCCGTCGGCGAGGTTGTCCCAGAAGGCGTCCAGGTCGGGGGCGTCCGGGAACCGGCCCGCCATGCCGATGACCGCGATGTCCGCCGTGGCGGCGTCGTCCGCCACCCTCGGCTCGGGAAGAGGCGCGGCCCGCTCCGGGAGGACGCTCAACGCGACCCCGGCCGGGGCTTCGCTCGCGGGCGGGGGCGCGGTGGCGACAGCGGCGGAGGGTACGGGTAGCGTGACCGTGCCGGTGCGGACGACGGGTGCGGGGACGGCCTCAGGCACGGGGGCGGGCTCAGGCATAAGGGCGACCGGCGCAGGGGCGACCGGCACGGGGACGGCCTCGGCCAGGGAGGCGGTCGGCGCGGGGACGGTCTCAGGCAGGGAGGCGGTCGGCGCGGGGACGGACGGGGCCAGGGGGGCCGTCGCGGACGCGACCAGGGTCAGGTCGCGGTCGATCCGCTCGCGCACGTACCCGACGAGTCGCGGCAGGGTCGGGTGGTCGTAGACGGCGACCGAGTCGATGTCCAGGCCGAACTCCTTGTTGACGGCCCGTACCAGCTCCACCGCGCCGATCGAGTCCAGACCCATCTCGCTGAAGCTGAGCTCCGGATCGATCTCCTCGCGGGCCAGGTACAGGCTCTCGCAGAGCACGTCGCGCACGACCTCGGCGATCCGCTCGGGGTCCGGCCCCGCGGCCGGGAGCATCGCCGCCACGGGCACGGCCACCGCCGCCAAGGGCACGGCCACCGCGGCCACGGGCGTCGGCTCCGTGCCCCCGGGTGTCTCCTTCGCGCCGGACCGGAAGCGGTCCACCTTCTGGAAGTGCTCCTGGATGCGGCTCGCCGAGTCACTGCCGAAGACCCGTTCGTGCATGGCCGATTCGCGCGCGATGACGGGGGCGAGCCGCGCGAGGGCCCGGTCGGCGAGGTCCCGTTTGAGCACGCGGACGGCGTCCGCCGGCTTCTCCGCGACCGACCGCGCGAGGCCGAGAGCGGTCGCGAGCACCGCCGAGCGGTCGGCGAACAGGACGTCGGCACCGCGCCGTTCCAGCTCCTCTCCCCGGTAGGGACGGCCGGTGTACATCAGCTCGGCCGCCAGTGTGCCGCCCAGCCGCTCGTCGAGGACATGGGTCGCCCCCATGCCCGGGGTGAAGCCGTACTTCAGGAAGTTGGCGCTGTACACGCTCTCGCGGGCCATCACGACCAGGTCCGCGTAGAGGCCGAAGGCGAGACCGCCGCCGGAGGCGTGGCCGCGCAAGGCGGAGACCACCGGTCGGCTGCAACGCAGCAACCCCTCGTAGACGAACGGCACATCGGTGAACCGGCTGCCGCCGCCGGCCAGTGTCTCCAGGCCCTCGGGGGTGGCGCCCATGCTGAACACGGTCTCCGTGCCGGTGAGCACGACGGCGCGGACGGCGTCGTCGGCCTCGACGCGGGCGAAGGCGTCCTGGAGACCTCGCATCATGGCGTCGGTGAACATGTTGCTGCCGCCCGCGTCGCTCATGACCAGCAGCGCGATGCCTCCGTCGAGGAGCCGGAACTCCACCTCCTCGCCACCGCCCACGACGGCCTCGGGGGCTTCCTCGGCCGCGGGGGCCGCCGGCGCGCGGTCCCCGCCCTTCCATCGGCCCACCCAGAACTCCTCTTCCTGGAACGGATATCCCGGCATGGGACGGCGACGCGCCCCGCTGCCGCCCTCGTGGCACACGGCCCAGTCCACGCCCCCGCCCGCGGCCCAGTACGCGGCCACCTCGTCGAGCCGCCCCGCCCGGAACGCGGCGACGGCGTCGACCTCGACACCGGTGCCGCGCGCCGTCGCGGCCGGCACGGCCCAGTGGGCACGGTCGCCGGGCGGCCCGCCCTCGGCGTACCGGCGCAGGCCCGCACGCAGTTCGGCGATGTCGGAGGCGATCACGGCCAGGCGGTGCGTCATGGGGGTCCGGCCGACCTGGGACGTGTACGCCAGGTCGGTGAGGACGTGCGGGTCGTCCCAGCCGGCGCCGCCGCCTCCAGGCCCCCCGTCGGCGAGGGCGGCCAGTTCGGTGACGGTGCTGTCCGGCCCCGGTGTCGGGCGCACGCCGATCGCCTCGCCGAGCTCCCGCAGGCCGGTCGCGTCGAAGCCGAGGTCGGCGAGCGGCTCGTCCGGCTCGATCGCCTCGGCCGGGACGCCCAGCAGGGAGGCGGCCCGCTCGGCGACCCAGCGGACGGAGCTGCCGGTCCCGGTGAGGAAGTCCAGCTGCCGGAGGACGTACGCGCGCAGTTCCTGCGCGGTGCGCGCGGACAGCACGTACAGCCGCTCCCCGGCCGGTCCGGTCGGACGCTCCGCCTCCTGGGGCGCCTCCTCGACGAGCAGGTGGGCGTTGGCGCCGCCGGCTCCGAAAGCACTGACACCGGCGCGTCGTGGAGTGCTCCCGGCGGGCCAGGGACTCCGGGTCCGCTGGATCCGGAACGGGGAGCCGGTGAGGTCGATGTGCGGATTGGGCCGGTCCGCGTGGAGGGACGGCACGAGTTCACCGTGGCGGAGCTGGAGCAGGACCTTGGTCAGACCGGCGATGCCCGCCGCGCTCTCCAGGTGCCCGATGTTGGACTTGACCGATCCGAGCGCCACCGAGCCCTCCGCCGCGCGCCCGTCCCCGAAGGCCTTCCGCAGCCCCTCGACCTCGATCGGGTCGCCGAGCGCCGTCCCGGTGCCGTGCGCCTCCACGCAGCCGACGGTGGCCGGGTCCCAGCCCGCCCGGTCCAGGGCGGCGCGGATGAGTTCGCCCTGGGCGGCGGGGCTGGGCACGGTGAACCCGCTGGTCCGGCCGGTGTGGTTGAGGACGGTGGCGCGGATGACGCCGTGGATGTGGTCGCCGTCGGCGCGGGCGCGATCGAGCGGCTTGAGCACCACAGCCCCGACGCCCTCACCGGGTACGTAGCCGCTGCCGTCCTCACCGAAGCTGCGGCACCGGCCGTCGGCCGACAGGAACTGGCCCTGGGCGAGCTGCAGGTACTTCTGCGGGTGGACCGACACGTTGACGCCCCCCGCGAGGGCGAGCGCGCACTCCCCTCGGCGGATGCTCTCGCAGGCCAGGTGGAGTGCCGTCAGGGAGGACGAACAGGCGGTGTCCACGGCCATGCTCGGGCCGTGCAGGTCGAGCGTGTACGAGACGCGGTTGGCCACGGAGGCGTGCATCGCGGTGGGCGCGACTCCGCCGGCCCGGTCGGCGAGGAGCTGGTAGTGGTTCCACATGACGCCGACGAAGACACCGGTGTCGCGGGTGGCAGGGGTGCGGGCGGGGTAGCCCGCGTTCTCCAGCGCGTGCCAGCCGGTGGTGAGGAAGAGCCTCTCCTGCGGGTCCATCCGCTCGGCTTCCCTGCGGGAGATCCCGAAGAACGAGGGGTGGAACCGGTCCACCCCGTCGAGGAATCCGCCCCAGCGGCTGTAGGTGCGGCCCTCGGCGTCCTTGTCGTCGGAGTAGTAGGCGCTGTGGTCCCACCGGTCGGGGGGCACCTCGACGATGCTGTCGGCGCCCTCGGTCAGGTTGCGCCAGAAGGTGTCGAGGTCGGGCGCGCCGGGGTAGCGGCCCGCCACACCGATGATCGCGATGTCCCCGCTGTCCGCGTCGGAGGCGGGAGCGGGAGCGGGAGCGGCGAAGCCGTTGGCGACGGTTGCAGCGGGGCCGGGAGCACCGGAGGCGGCCGGGCCGGGAGCAGCAGTGCCGGGGGCCGCGGTCGGGAGCAGGGCCGCCATCGCGTCGGCGTCTCCGTGCAGGACCGCGAGGGCCGTCTCGCCGCCCGCCACGGCCCGTTCGAGCACGTCGAGTCCGACCGCGGTCGGCAGGGGCACCATGCCGGTGCGTTCGGCCGATCTGCGGACCGCGGCCTCGTCGACCCGCATGCCGCCGTGCGCCCACAGCGGCCATGCCACCGCGAGGGTACGGCCGGTACGGGCGAGGGCGCGCCGGCGAGCGAAGTGGAACTGGTAGGCGTTGGCGTACGCGTAGTCCGCCTGCCCCTTGTTGGCCACGACGCCGGACAGCGACGAGAACAGCACGAACAGCCGGAGGTCGTCCTGTGCCGTCGCCGCGTCGAGGTGGACGGTCCCGTCGACCTTCGCCGCGCAGACCGCGGCGAGGTCGGCCGGGTCCTTGCGGAAGAACAGTCCGTCGCGGACCGTTCCCGCGCAGTGCAGGACCCCGTCGATCCGGCCGTACGCGGCACGCGTGGCCGCGGCCGCGGCGTCGGCCCCCTCCCGCGTCGACACATCGGCCCGGACGTACCGGACCTCGCCCCCGAGGCCGCGCCAGGCGGCCATGCGGTCCTCCAGGCCGGGGCCGGCCGTGCCGCGGCCGGCCAGCACCAGCCGGGCCCGGTGGCGGGTGACCAGGCGCTCGGCCAGCAGGCTCGCGAGCCCTCCGGCGCCGCCGGTGATCAGGTAGGCACCGCCGTCCGTGAAGCCTTCGGGGGTACCGGCTTCGGGAGTACGGCCCTCCCGCTGCCCGGCGTCGCGGTCCTGGCCCGGGTCCACGGTGGTCCAGCGCCGGACCTGCCGGTGTCCGGACCTGTGGCGTACCCAGTGCTCGGCGGTCCGGACGTCCTCAGTGTCCTCGATGTCCGCGGTGAGCCGGGTGAGTTCGGCGAGCAGCGCGGCGGCCGTCGGGGTGTCGGTCTCGACGAGCCGGCAGCGCAGGACCGGGACCTCGGCGCCGATCGTGGCGGCCAGGGCGGCGAGCGCCGTGTGCTCGGGCGGGCCGGGCAGGGCCGTGGTGACGAGGAGGGGCGTGGGTGCGGCGGGCCGCGTGTCGACGAGCGCGGCGGCCAGGGCCCAGAGTTCGGCGGCCGGACGGTCCCGCGGACGCAGCACGTACCCGGAGGGCCGGATGCCGTCGGCGGCGAGCGCGGTGAGGAGCCTGCCGAGCTGTTCCCGTTCGGTGAGGTCGAGCCGGAAGGCGCGGGGCCCAAGGCGGGCGAAGGCGGGACCGGGCTCGACGGTGACGCAGCGCGGGCCCGCGGTGCCGAGTCCGGGGGCCACCTCCTCGGGCTCCGCCGCACCGAGCAGCACGAGGTCACCCGAGCCGTCGCCCGCGTCGGGCCAGGGCGCGTCGGCCCATCGCTCGACCCGGCAGAGGGTGACCGCCTCACCCGAGCGGTCCGCCGGACCGGGCCCGTGCTCGGCGGGCTCCGCCGGGGCGCCGGGGACGGAGGTGAAGGCATGGGGGTAGGTGTCGGCAAGGTGGCGGGCGAGTGCGGCGACCGTGCCGTACTCGAAGAGCAGCGTCGGGTAGAGCGTGGCGCCGACCAGGGTCTCCAGCCGTTCTCCGATGCCGAGCAGAGCCACCGAGTCCAGACCCATGTCGTAGAAGCCGGTGTCGTCGGGCACGTCGGCGGGCGTGCGGCCGAGTTCACCGGCGATGAGTTCCTCGAGGCAGGCCGTCGCCACCGCCACCCCCGTCGCCGTCGCCACCTCCGTCGCCACCGCCGTCGCCGTCGCCGTCGCCGGAGAAGCGCCCCCCGGCGTGGGTTCCGGCGCCGGCTGACGTACGGACTCCGCCGGGGTCGGGCGCACCTCGTCCAACAGCCGGGTGATCAGCCCCGCGTGCCGGATGCGCTTGCACGACATGTCCCTGAACTCGGCCAGGAGCCGACCCTGTTCGTCGTGGATCGTGTAGTCGTTGTGCACGAGATCACCCGACCGCGAGGCCACTTCGGGATGGGCCACATGGACGAGGAAGCCCCCGCGGACCGCGTGCGGCGCTCGGAACCACCCGATGTGGAAGGGGACGAAGGGTTCCTCCCCGACCTCCTCGTTCTGGCCGAAGGCCACGAGAGTCGAGGCGTCCGCCTTCGCCGGATGGAGGTGGAAGTCGCCCTCGGTCCCCGCCCCCGACGGGTCGAGCCGCAGCGTGGCGAGGAGTTCGGTCCCACTCCGGTGGAGCGTGCCCAGGCACGTCATGGGGCCGCCGTGCCGGATGCCTTCCCCGCGGGTGCGGGCGTACAGCGTGTCCATGTCCCGCCGGTCCGCCAGGGTGCCCCGGAGCCGCGGGACGTCCAGCGGAGGGGGCAGCGGCTCGTCGCAGTCGACGAGTTCGGCGCGGGCGTTCTCCCGCCAGGGCGCGCACGGCTCGCCGTCACGGAGCCACCGGCTCTCCACGGTGATCCGCCGCGCCCGGCCGGGGGCGGCGGCGGTCACGGTGACGCGCAGCTCCCGCTCGTGGCCCTCGCAGGTGACGACCGGCTCGGAGAAGAGGATGTCGCGCAGGGCGAACCGCACCGGGTCGAGGCCCCGGGCGATCAGGACCCGGTGGACGAGGTCCAGGAAGGTGACACCCGGCAGGACGGAGACTCCATGGACCACGTGGTTGGCCATGATGAAGTCGTCGTGCGTCAGCCGGATGCGGCAGTCGATGTCCTCGTGCGCGGCCATTTCGTGGTCCCCCTCGTACGGCTGCTGCTGGGCGGTGCTCACGCCCGGGTCGTGGGCACGGACGTGCCGCCGATGAAGTCGGCCAGGATCTTCTGGAGTCCGGGACCGGCGGCGAACACGGAGATGTGGTCCCCGTGCGGTTCGACCCGCAGTTCGGCGCCGGGCAGGGCCGCGGCGACCCGGTGGGAGCCGTCCGGGTGCGCGGTGCGGTCGTCCTCGCTGGTGACGACGAGGACGGGCATCCGCAGGGCGGGCAGCGCCGGCGTGATGTCCTCGGTCATCGTGGCCAGGGTGAGCGTGCTGTAGCGGTAGAACAGCTCGTCGGTGGAGTAGGGGTACATGACGAGCTCGGCGACCTCGGCCGGGACGCCGGCGCGGGCGCTCTCGGCCAGCGCCGTGTTGATCATGGCCGCGTCGGGCCGGCCCTGCGCGGCCATCGCGAGGAGCGCGCGCAGGTTCTGCTGATGGTCGGTCATGGGGCCGGGCGTGCCGGAGAAGTCGCCGTGCCACAGGCTCAGCGATCCGACGCGGTCGGGCCGTCGCCGCGCCGCGCGCAGGGCGATGACGGCGCCTCCGCAGAGGCCCATCACATGGGCGGAGGCGATGCCGTGGTGCTCCATGACGGCCAGCAGGTCGGCGGCCTGGGCCTCGACGTCGTGGGCGACGGCGTCGAAGGTGTCGTCGGGGCCGGGATCGCCGAAGAGCCCGCGGGTCTCCCAGGTCACGACATGGTGTCCGGAGGCGGCCAGCAGCCGCATCCAGGGCTCGCAGAGCCGGGCCGGCATCCCGCAGGCGGAGGCGATCACGACGGCCGGCCGGCCGGGCTCGCCTGCGGAGTATCCGCGCAGCGTGGTCCCGGCGCCGGCGATGGTTTCCATGGCGGCGAACATCCAGTGGTCCTCGAAGTCGCGATGCCGCGCGGACCGGAGGTCGCGCGCAGCATCTCCCGGGCGGCGGGGTGGATCAGCGAGTGGTGAAAGGGTGACCGGTGGTGGTCCGCGTGGCGATCACGTTGTGGTCGTACGCGTCGGTGCCCGACACCAGGACCGAGCCGAAGCGCTCCAGGCTGACCCGGCCGCCGTACTCGATGATCTCGGTGGTGTCCGGGTAGACACGGACCGAGGTGGGCACGTACCGGTTGGCGAAGCCGAGTCGCATCTCCTCGGTCCTGCCGTTGTGCGGCAGCGAGGCGTGCATGAGCGTCGACCAGAACATGATGGCCTCGCCGGGCCGCATGACCATCGGCACGGCCTTGGACTCGTCGGGGACGAAGTTCTCGTCGATCTGCAGCTCACGGTAGTCGTAGCCGAAGAATCCGCGCGGCACGCCGCCCTTGACCTCCGCATTGATGCGGTCCGGGTCGTAGTGCATCTTCTTCGTCTCGTCGTACATCATCTTCTGGTGGGTGCCCGGCATGAACTGCAGGCAGCCGGTGTCCTCGTTGGCCTCGGTGAAGGCGGTCCAGACGGTCAGCGTGCCGCCGAAGTGCACGTGCTCGTCACCGGCCCACACGATCTGCGGGCTGCCCGAGGCGTTGGCGAAGGTGTCGGCCTGGTGCCAGTCCGTCCCCTCGTCCCCCGGGTACTTGGGAAAGAACTCGGTGCGCCAGCAGAGCACGTCGGGGCCGAGCACGCCGGCGACCTTTTCGGTGATCCGCGGATTGCAGACGTGATCGGCCAGGAAATCATTGTCCATGTGCCGGTCGTAGTTGGAGATGTTGGTGTTTCCGGACTGGGCGGCCTCTTCCTGGTAGATCGCCTGGGAACGATCCATCAATGACAGCCGCTCGGTGCGCCAGATCTTGCGCATTTCCTCGATCTCGTACACCTTGAACGGCCCGAAGAAGCCATTCCGATGGAACTGAGCGAGCTCTTCGGGCGTGAGCGCGAACTCGCCCGGAGAGGCATTCTGCGTCATCTCGGATCCCCTTAGCTGTCGGCGGTCGCGGCGGCCTGTCCCGAGGTGACGCACGCCGCGATCCGCCGCGGCGTGGCCACCCCCCGCAGGTCACCCGTGCGCACCCTGACGTGCAGTTCCTGATTGATCTCGGCAAGCACTCGCACGAAGGACAGCGAGGTACCTCCGTGGTCGAACAGGTCGTCGTCGACGCCCAGTCCGGGCTTGCCGAGTACGTCGCGGACGATTCCCAGAATCTTCTGCTCCTCCGTGGCTCCCATGGCGGCAAACGTAGGCAGGAACGGCAACTCCGTCTGTTCACTGTTGAGCAGACCCACCGGCCACCCGTCGGTGAGGGTGGAACCCACAATGGCCGTCTCCCAGGGGAGCACAATGGCTGGAAATGCGTACCGTGATACGACGGAGGCACTGCTGCTTCCCCGGATCATCCGGCTCGGCCACAATCTGTACGGCGCTGCCTTCACACTGATGAAACTGGTGCCGGCGCGGCACATTCTGCTCAAGGCGGAGCGGACCGGGGCCCTGGGTCCGCGGACGGAAGTCGTGGAGACCACGTCCGGGACGTTCGGGCTGGCGCTCGCGATGCAGTCCGCGCTGATGGAGCGCCGGCTGACGCTGGTCAGCGATCCGGTGATCGACGCGCCGCTGCTGCGCCGGCTGACCGATCTCGGTGCCCGGGTGGAGATCTGCGCGGAGCCGGCCGAGATCGGCGGCTACCAGGAGGCCCGGCTCAAGCGGCTGGCGGAGATCCGCGCCGAGCGACCCGACACCTTCTGCCCCGAGCAGTACGACAACCCGGACAACCCGGCGTCGTACACCGTCGTCGCGGAGCACATCGAGCGCACCCTGGGCGAGGTCGACTGCCTGGTGGGGCCGGTGGGTTCCGGTGGCTCGATGTGCGGCACGGTCGGGGCACTGCGCTCCGGAGGGCGGCCGGTGCGGGCGATCGGGGTCGACACCGACCACAGCGTGCTGTTCGGGCAGCCGGACGGCGCACGGACGCTGCGCGGTCTCGGCAACAGCCTCATGCCCGGCAATCTCGACCACAGCGCGTTCGACGAGGTCCACTGGTGCACGGCGGCCGAGGCGTACGCCGCGACCCGCCGACTGCACGCTCGGCACGCGCTGTTCCAGGGGCCGACCAGCGGAGCCGCCTATCTGGCGGCCCGCTGGTGGGCCGCCGCACATCCCGACGCGCGTGTCGTGGTGATGCTGCCCGACGAGGGCTACCGCTACCAGGAGACGGTCTACGACGACACCTGGCTGGCCGCACACGGATTCACGGAGCCTGCGCCGGACGCGCCCGTCGACATGTCCGACCCGACCGATCCGGCCGGGCGGTGGGCGCGGTACGCCTGGGGCCGCCGCTCCCTCGCCGAGGTCGTCCCGGCAGCCGGGCCGGTCGAGCCTTCCCGGGAGGGAGTCCGATGAGCCGTCTCACCGCCACCGTCGGAGCACGCATCCAGTCCATCGTGTACGGCGAGCCCGCACCGGAGGAGATCGCCGCCGAACTGCGTCTGACGACGCGGATCGACCTGGCCCATCTGGTGATGCTCAGCGAACGCAAGCTGATCGACGCCGCGGACGCCGCCGCCCTCGTCGTCCTGATCGAGCGGCTGCGCGCCGACGGCTTCCGCCCCCTGCACCACACGCCCACGCCGCGCGGCCTGTACCTGGCGTACGAGCAGCTGCTCTCGGCCGAGCTGGGGGCGGACACGGGGGGCCGGCTGCACACCGGACGGTCGCGGAACGACCTCAAGGCCTCGGCGACCGCCCTGCGACTGCGCGCCGAACTCGCCGAACTCGTCTCCGAGTCGGCCCGGCTCCAAGCGGTGCTGCTGGCCCGCGCCCGGGCGCACCGGGACGTCATCATGCCGGTCCACACCCACTTCCAGGCCGCGATGCCGGTGACGTACGGCTACTACCTGGCGGGCGTCGCCCACGCGCTGGGCCGGGACATCGCGGCGCTGCGGCGCTGCGGGGACGAGCTCGACCGCTGTCCGATGGGCGCGAGCGCCGTGGCCGGCACGGATCTGCCGATCGACCCGGCCCGTACGGCACGGCTGTTGGGCTTCGCGGGACCCGCGCGGCACGCCGTGGACGCGGTGGCCAGCCGGGACACGGCGCTTCGGGCGCTGGCGGCGGCCGCGGGGGCGGCGCTGACGATCAGCCGGCTCGGGACCGACCTGCAGCTGTGGAGCAGCGCCGAGTTCGGTTTCGTCGCGTTCCCCGACCGGCTGGTCGGAGGCAGTTCGGCGATGCCGCAGAAGCGCAACGCGTTCCTGCTCGAGCACGTCAGGGCGAAGGCCGGGGCGGCGATCGGCGCCTGGACGGCGGCGGCGGCCACCACGCGCGCGACGCCGTTCACCAACTCGATCGAGGTCGGCACCGAAGCGGTGGCCGCGGTCTGGCCGGGGCTGCGGGCGGTCCTGGAGGGCACCGTGCTCGCCCGCGCCCTGGTGGGCGGCGGCCGGCCGGTGCCGGAGCGGATGCTCGCCCGGGCCGAGGACGGCTTCGTCGGGGCCACCGCCCTCGCCAACCGGCTGGTCCGCCAGGGCATGCCGTTCCGCACCGCACACGAGCTGGTGGGCGAGGCCGTGCGACGCGCCGTCGGGCGCGGGGCGGTGCGGCTCGCCGCCGAGGACCTGCCGGCCGAGCTGCACGACACGGAGATCTCGCTGCCCGCGCTCGTGGCCGAGCAGCGGTTCGGCGGCGGCCCGGGCGAGTTCGGCTCGGTCTTCGACAGCGCGTACGCCGACCTGGCCGGCCACGCCGACTGGCTGCGGGCGGTCAGGAAGGCGCAGGACGCGGCCGACAGCGAACTGACCGCGGCCCTCGCCGCGCTCACCGGTGCGGGCACGACGTCCCCCGAGGAAGGGGGCCGTCGGTGACGCCGGCCTGGTTCGCCCTGGTCGAGAGCAACACGACGGGTTCGGGGCGCCAGTTCTGCCGGGCCGCCCGCGATCGCGGGCTGCGTCCTGTGGTGCTGGCGAACCGCCCCGAGCGCTATCCGTATCTGGCCGCGGACCGCGTGGAGCATCGCGTCCTCGACACGGGCGCTCCGGAGGCCGTGCTCGCCGCGTGCCGGGAACTCGCGGCCGACGGGGGTCTCGCGGGCGTCACGTCCAGCTCCGAGTACTTCATCGCCCCCGCCGCCCGAACCGCGCGGCACCTGGGTCTCGCGGCGCCGGACCCGGCGGCGCTGGCGCGCTGCCGCGACAAGGCCCGGCAGCGGGAGACGCTCGCCGCCGCCGGGGTCCCCGTCCCCGCGTACCGAACGGTCACCGAACGCACCGAAGCGACCCTCGCGGCCGCCGAGCTCGGCTTTCCCGTCGTGGTGAAGCCGACCACGGGCTCGGGCTCGGTCGGCGTCCGGCTGTGCGCGGGGCCCGCCGAGGTGCGGGAGGCCGCGGGCCCGCTGCTCGACGCGCCCATGGACGAGCGGGGGCGCGCGATGCCCGCGGTGGCGCTGGTCGAGGAGTACGTCGAAGGGCTGGAGTTCTCGGTGGAGACGTTCGACGACACCGTGGTCGGGGTGGTCGCCAAGCACCTCGGGCGGCCGCCGCACTTCGTGGAGACCGGGCACGACTTTCCCGCCCCGTCCGTTCCGCCGGACCTGGCGGAGACGGCCCTGCGCGCGGTGAAGGCGCTCGGCCTCGGCTGGGGACCCGCCCACACCGAGCTGCGGTACGGAGCGGACGGCCCGGTCGTGATCGAGGTCAACCCCCGGCTGGCCGGCGGCATGATCCCGGCGTTGGTCGGCCGCGCCGCGGGCGTCGACCTGGTGGCCGCCACCGTCGCCCGCGCCGTCGGGGACACGCCGTCTCCGCGGCCCGAGCGGCGGTGCCACGCCTCGATCCGGTTCGCGCTGGCCGACCGGGCGGGGACCGTCACCGCCGTCGGCGGCCTGGCGGAGGCCCGCCGCCTGCCCGGGGTCGAGTTCGCCGAGATCACCGTGGCTCCGGGGACCGCGCTGGAGATCACCCATTCCTTCCGGGACCGGTTCGGCTACGCCGTCGCGACCGGCCCCGACGCCACCACCGCCGCCGCCCGCGCCGAGCGGGCGGCGGCGCAGCTGCACATGACGACCCGCTGAGAGGACTCAGGAGACGAGATGACCGACACGCAGCCGCTCGCCGGAACCGCGGTGCCGCGGTGGACGATCGCCGGCGCCCCCCTCGAACCCGGCCTCGCGCAGCAGCGAGTGGCCCTGGGCGACGAACTGTCCTCCGCGCTGTGCCGACGGGCCGACCAGCTGGGCATCGCCATCGACGTCGTGCTGTTCGCGGCCCATCTCAAGGTGCTGGGCGGCGTGACCTCCGAGCGTCAGCTGGTGACCGGCCTGCGGACCGGCGCAGGGGCGACCGCGCACGCCGCGACCCTCGCCGACGGCACCTGGCGCGAGCTGGTCGCCGAGGCGGCCCGCGCTCTGACCGAGGAGGTGGAAGCCGAGCCGGAGACCCTGCTCGACCTGCGTACCGAGGGCGCCCCGGAGCCGGCGGCGGCGTACTCGGTCCACTACGACGCCGACCTGGTGCTGACGCTCACCCACCGGCTGGACGCGATGACGGAGGAGCACGCCGCACGGCTGGCCGGCTACCACCTCACCGCTCTCACGCTGCTCGCCGCCGACCCGGACGCGGCCCATCACGAGCAGAGCCTGCTGTCCGACCGCGAGCTCGAGTTCCAGCGGAGCGGACTCTCCGGACCACGCCGTCCGCTGCCCGGCCCGCTGTTCGTCGAGCTCTTCGAGGAACAGGTGGCCGGGCGCCCCGACGAGACGGCCGCGGCGCACGGCGCACGGCGCTGGAGCTACCGGGAGCTGGACGAACGGGCCAACCGGATCGCCCACACCCTGCTCGGGCACGGCCTTCGTGACGAGGACGTCGTCGCCGTGGTGATGGACCGGAACCTCGACTGGCTCGCCGCCACCCTCGGTGTGCTGAAGGCCGGCGGTGTCTATCTGCCGGTCCGGCCCGACTTCCCCGTCGGCCGGGTGAGCAGCCAACTGGAGCAGAGCGACTGCCGTTTCGCGGTCACCGAGCCCGGCAGCGAGGCGGTGCTCCACGCCGCGGTGGACCACACCGGTCGCGCGTGCCGGATCGTGCCGGTCGCCGACGCCTACCGCACCCCGCGGGTCGACGCGCCACGCCGGGCCGTGGCACCCGGTCAGCTCGCCTACATCTACTTCACCTCCGGCTCCACGGGGGCGCCCAAGGGCGCCATGTGCGAGCACGAGGGCATGCTCAACCACCTGTACGCCAAGGTCGACGACATGGAGCTGCGCGCGGGCGACGTGGTGACCCAGACCGCCTCGCAGTGCTTCGACATCTCGCTGTGGCAGGTGCTGGCCCCGCTGCTGGTCGGCGGTTCGACGCTGATCGTCGACACGGAGACGCAGCTGGACGTCGACCGGTTCATCGACGTCGTGGCGGGCGGTGGGGTCCAGGTCGTGCAGATCGTGCCGGCCTATCTCGACGTGATGCTCGCCCGCCTGGAGGCGAGCCGTCGCCCGCTGGGCGACCTCCGCTCGGTGTCGGTGACCGGGGAGGCGCTGAAGGCCCGCCTGGTCAAGCGCTGGTTCGCGCTCTACCCCGACATCCGGCTGGTCAACGCCTACGGCGCGACGGAGGTGTCGGACGACACCATGCACGCGGTGCTCGACCGGGTGCCCGAGCGCGATCTGGCGGTGGTCAATGTCGGCCACTCGCTGCGCAATGTGAACACGTACATCCTCGACGAGCGGTTGCGGGTCGTCCCGCTCGGTGCTCCCGGCGAGATCGCGTTCTCCGGCATGTGCGTGGGCCGCGGCTACATCAACGACCCGGAACGCACCGCCCTGGCCTTCACCACCGACCCGTACCTGGAGGACACCCGGCTGTACCGGACCGGGGACTACGGCCGCTGGCTGCCCGAGGGCACCATCGAGTTCCTCGGTCGGCGCGACGAACAGGTGAAGGTCCGCGGCTACCGCATCGAGATCGGCGAGATCGAGAACCGGCTGCTGCAGATGCCCGGGGTGGCCGAGGCGGCCGTGGTGATCTCGGGCAGTCACGACGACAGCAAGCATCTCGTCGCGTTCCACACCGGCTCCGAGGACCTGCAGGCTGCCGACCTGCGCGACTTCCTCTCCGCGACGCTGCCCGAGTACATGGTCCCGTCCTACTTCCACCGGCTCGACGCCCTGCCGCTCACCGAGAACGGCAAGACGGACAAGAAGTTCCTGACCGGGCTGGCCGGGGAGCTGGGGCAGGGCGTCGCCGCGTACCTGCCGCCGGCCACGGACACCGAGCGCAGGCTGGCCACGGCCTGGGCGGAGGTGCTCAACGTCCTGGTCGGCCGGATCGGCCGGGACGACGACTTCTTCGCCCTGGGCGGCACCTCGCTGGCCGCCGTCCGGCTGGTGGTCCGGCTCGACCGGCAGATCTCGCTGCGCACGCTCGTCGCCCATCCGGTGCTGCGCGACCTGGCCGCCGCGGTCGACGCCGCCGCCGGGCAGGGCGGGGCGGGCTCGGAGCCGGCCGCCGTCGGCTCCGACGAGCTGCTGCAGCAGCTGACCCCGCCGGACGACTCCGCACGGGCGACGCTGGTGTGCTTCCCCTACGCGGGCGGAAACGCCGTCAATTTCCAGCTCCTCGCCCGCGCGCTCGCCCCGGAGGGGATCGCGGTCACGGCCGTGGAACTGCCGGGGCACGACATCAGCCACCCGGACGAACCCCTGGCGGACGTGGCCGACATCGCCCGCCGGGTGGTACGGGAGCTGCCGGACGGCCCCCTGATGCTGTGGGGCCACTGCGCGGGCGGCGCCTACGCGACGGAGGTGGCCCGGCTCCTCGAGGCCGCCGGCCGTCCGGCGCACCGGCTGTTCATCGGGGCTCTGCTGCTGGAGGATCCCGCGGAACTGCGCCGGGAGAGCGCGGAGGTGACGGCCCTCGGCAACGCGGAGATCACCGCACGGCTGCGGGGGAACAGCTCGTACGTCGAACTGGACCTGTTCAAGGCGGAACGGTCCGACCTGGTCAGCCGTGCCTACCGGCACGACGTGTGCTCGACCAACAGCTACCTGCTGTCCCTCCAGGAGAGTCCGCGGGCGCCGCGGCTCATCACTCCGACGGTGGTGGTCGTCACGGCCGACGACCCGACGACCCGGGAGCCGCAACAGCGCTACAAGCTCTGGGAGCAGACGGCCGGCTCGGTCGCCCTGCACAGCTTCGACGAGGGCGGGCACTACTTCGTCCGGACCCGTGCGGCGGACGTGGCAGCTCTGGTCGCGACCCACTGCCCGCAGGCATGACACCGGTGGACACCCCTTCGGCTCCCGGTGGTGCCCCGGTCCTGTACCGGGGCGCCACCGGGGTCAGCGCCTGTTTCGGCACCTTCGGGGAGTTGCTCCAGGGCAGGCTCCCCGAGCCCGACGCGGACTTCCTCGTCACGCTGCCCGTGGCCCGGTGGACGATGGCCGAGTTCCAGTGCGTGCCGGGTCCGGGCGGCGTGGAGGTCCGGCCCCCGCACAAGGGCAAGGCCCGCCGGATGGCGGAGATGGTGCTCGCGGCGGCCGGCGTCCCGTCCGGCGGGGTGCTCACCCTCGACAGCAGCCTCCCCGAGGGCAAGGGCATGGCCAGTTCATCGGCCGATCTCGTGGCCACCGCACGCGCGGTGGCCAACGCCGTCGGGCCGGATCTGCCGCCGGAGCTGCTGGAAGACCTGCTGCGCCGGATCGAGCCGACCGACGGCGTGCTCTATCCCGGGGTGGTCGCCTTCGACCACCGCCGGGTCCGGCTACGGGCCCGGCTGGGGTCGCTGCCCACCATGACGATCGTCGGCGTGGACGAGGGCGGCACGGTCGACACGGTCGCCTTCAACCGGCTGGCCAAGCCCTTCACCGCGGCGGACCGGCGCGCGTACGCGGTCCTGCTGGAGCGGCTGTCCGGTGCGGTCGCCCGACGGGACCTGGCCGAGGTGGGGGCCGTGGCCACGCGCAGCGCCGAGATGAACCAGCGGCTGTGGCCCAAGCGCATGCTCCCGGACGTCCTGCGGATCTGCTCCGAGGTCGGGGCGCTCGGTGTCGTGGCCGCGCACAGCGGCACCATGCTCGGGGTGCTGCTCGACACCGCGGACCCGGCCTACGTCACGAAGGTCGGGGCCACGGTCCGGGCCTGTTCGCTGCTCGGCCCGGACGTCTCCCTGTTCCGCACGCTCAGCTTCGACTGACCGTCACGGGATCCGCCAGGGCGACGGCGATCCGCCGCTCGCCCCGGTACGGGAGCCGGCTGTGCGCCATCCGCAGGTTGTCCACGACGAGGACGTCCCCGTCCCGCCAGGGCTCGCTCACCGTGTGGGCCTCGTACACCTCGTTGATCAGGTCGACGGTCGCCCGGTCCAGCGGACTGCCGTCCCCGCAGCGGGTGTTGAACGGCAGCCCGTCCGGCCCGGCCTCGAACACCAGGTACTCGCGCACGGCCGGATCCATGGTCCACTCGTTGAGGAAGGCGATCTGGTTGAACCAGATCCGCTCCCCCGTGCCCGGGTGGCGTCGCACGGCCGGCCGGATCCGGCGGGTGCGCAGCGTGCCGTCCGCGGCCCAGGTGAACGCGATGTCGTTCGCGCGGCAGTACGTCTCCACCTCCGCCGGTTCCGTGGTGGCGAAGGCGGTCTGCCAGTCCACGCCGACCGGCCCGTTGTGGGTGCGCCGCAATTCCCAGCCGTGCCGTTCGAAGCGCTCCACCAGGGCCGCCGGCAGGTCGCGCAGGACCGCGGCGCCGTCGGCCAGTGCGACGGCGCCGCCCTTCTCGGGCGCGGTCAGGCAGATGAAGACCTGCCGGGCGGGCACCCGGAGGGCGTAACTGAGTTCATGATGCATGCACATGGGCTGGTCCGGCGGCCATTCGGTGGGCGAGTGAAGGCCGGGCCGGTACGTCGTCCTGGGCGCGAAGGGCTCGTGCTCGGTCATCGGAGTGGACGTCACCGCGCGGACGGCGGCCTCCGCGGCCTCCTCGTCCCGGAGGTCGAGGCCGCGCAGCAGGACCGCGCCGTGCGCGGCGACCGCCTCGTCGACGGCCGTGCGGTGGCCGGCCAGGTCCTCGGCGGTGCCGGAGACCCGGGCGACCGGCGGCCGGCCGGTCGCCAGGTCGAGTACGAACGTCATGGTCCGGGCCTTTCAGCGGGTACGGAAGGACAGGTCGAGCACGGAGGCGACCAGCGGTCCGGCCACCGGCGGGACGGCGCCCGGCCGCTCGTGCCACAGGCGCCGACGCCGGAACCGCGGGGCCGGCAGGGGCGTCCGCGTCGGACGGATCGCGGGCGCCTCGGAGACGATCGCGTGGGCGTTGGTCCCGCCCAGGCCGAAGGCGCTGACCCCGGCCAGCCGCGGTCCGGTCCACTCCCGGAGCCGGGTGGCCGGCAGGAACGGGGAGGCCGCGAAGTCGAACCGGGGGTTGGGCGTCTCACAGAACAGGGTCGGTGGGATCTCGGCGTGCTCGACCGCGAGCAGCGCCTTGACCAGGCCGGCCATGCCGGCGGCGCTGAGCAGGTGCCCGAGGTTGGACTTCACGCTGCCGATCGCGCAGAACCCGGTCCGGTCGGTCTGCTCACGGAACACCTCGGTGAGCGCCCGAAGTTCGATCGGGTCACCGATCAGCGTGCCGGTGCCGTGCGCCTCGATCAGCCCCACCTCGGGGGCCTTCGCCCCGGCGGCCGCGAGGGCGCGGCGTACGACCTGTGCCTGGGCCACCGGGTTCGGGGTGGTCAGGCCCATCGTGCGGCCGTCGTTGCCCACGGCGACGGCGTCGATCACCGCGTGGACGCGGTCCCCGTCCCGTACCGCCTGTTCCAGGGTCTTCAGGAGCAGGACGCCGCAGCCCTCGCCGGGCACGAACCCGTCGGCGTCCTGGTCGAAGGTCGCGCACCGGCCGCGCGGCGACAGGGCCCGTGCGACGGTGAACTCCAGGTAGGGCTCCTCGTCGAGCAGCACCTCCACCCCGCCGGCCAGAGCCAGTCCGGACTCCCCGGCCAGCAGGCTGCGCACCGCGGTCTGCACGCTCACGAGGGCGGAGGAGCAGGCGCTGTCGACGACGAGGGCGGGGCCCCGGAGGTCGTACTGGTGGGCCACACGGGCGGCGATGAAGTTCTGGTCGCCGCCGAGCCCGGTGGCGGACCCTTCGAGGCCGATCCGGCGCCGGTACCCCGACATGCGGGCGCCCATGAAGACCCCGACATCGCCGCCCCGCAGCTCCTCGTCGGTGTATCCGGCGTCCCGCAGACAGGCGGCGGTCGTCTCCATGGTCAGCCGGATGGCCGGGTCCAGGTCGCGGGCCTCCGCCTCGGTCATGCCGAAGAAGTCGGGGTCGAAGTCCTCGATGCCGTCGACGAACCCACCCCATTTGCTGATGCTGTGCCCGGCCACGCGCTCCGGCCGGTAGAGCTGTCCGGTGTCCCAGCGGCCGGCCGGAACCTCGGTCACCGCGAAGCCGCCGCGGCGCAGCAGGCGCCAGTACGCGTCGAGGTCCGGCGCGCCGGGGAACCGGCACGCCATGCCGATCACGGCGATCCTGCCCCCGGCGTCGGTGGCGGTCGGCCGCGGGGCGACGGCCGCCGGGACGCCGGGCTCGGCGGTCGCGCCGGCCGCGGTGAGATGGGCGTCGAGCCGCTGCAGCGTCGGGTGGTCGAGCAGGGCCACCGGGTCCAGCGGACGGCCGGTCCTGGCCTCGATGCGGGTGACGAGTTCGGCCAGGAGCACGGACTCCACACCGAGTTCGCCGAAGGTGACGTCGTGGTCCAGCTCCTCCTCGGGAATCCGCAGCGCCTCGGCGAAGAGCCCCACCAGCCAGGCCGCCGCCGGTCGCGCGGAGGACGGCGGCGCCTGGTCCGGGGAGGCGGACGGCGTGGGCGGCGCGGACGACCGGGACGGTCCGGGTGACTCGGGCGAGGTCGGCGGCCGGTTGGCGTGCAGGACCGTCTCGGCGTCGAAGAGCCCGTCGCGGGCG
The DNA here is from genome assembly GCF_040653315.1 of Streptomyces sp. NPDC047981. Lineage (NCBI taxonomy): Bacteria > Bacillati > Actinomycetota > Actinomycetes > Kitasatosporales > Streptomycetaceae > Streptomyces > Streptomyces sp. NPDC047981. The sequence continues at coordinate 29,733 of NZ_JBEZNQ010000036.1, forward strand.
GGGCACGGCAGCAGCACCCGCGCCGCCGGGAGGGCGAGCACCCGGTCGAGGACCGCCAGTCCTTCGGCGTCGGTCAGCGGGTCCAGGCCCGCCGCGGCCGCCGCGTCGGGGCGGGCCGTCCCGCCACCGGTCTCCCGCCACACCGGCCAGTTGACCGACCGGACGCCGGTCCGGTGCCGCGCGACCAGGTCGAGCCGGGCGTTGGCGGCCGCGTAGTCCGTGACACCGGCCGCCAGAGCGGGCACCGCCGCGCTGACGGAGGAGAAGAGCACCACGAAGTCCAGCGGATCGGCGTCGGTCAGATCGAGCAGGGTGTCCAGCCCGTCGCCCTTCGGTTCGAGGACCCGCCGCACTGCGGCGAGGTCCTTGTGGACGAGCGGCGCCGGGCCGGAGCCGGACCGGCCGGCGCAGTGCACGATGCCGCCGATGGGGCCGAGGGCCGTCCTGATCTCGTCGAGGAAACCGGCCAGGGAGTCCCGGTCGCTCAGCGCACCGGTGTGGGTCATGACCCGGGCGCCGAGCCGCTCGAGGCCGCGGATGTTCGCCACGGTCTCCGCCTCGGCGGCGGAGAGTCCCTCCCGGTCCCACTCGTGCCGGGGCGGCAGCGGCCGCGCTCCGAACAGGGCGATCCCGCGGGCTCCTCGGGCGGCCAGGTGCCGGGCCGTGAGCGCGCCGAGCCCGCGCGTCCCGCCGGTGATCAGGTACACGCGGTCCGGGTCCGGCCGCCAGGACACCGGATCGGCGGGCACGGGGACGAGGACGGGCCGGTAGCGGCGGCCCTCCCTGAGGCCGAGTTCTCCGTACGGCCCCGAGTCGCGCCAGACGGCGAGGAGTTCGGCGAGCCGCTCGGGCCGGTCGGTGTCCAGGACGGTGGAGCGGACCCAGGGGTGCTCGGCGCCCAGCGAGCGCGCGAAACCCGAGAACCGCGCGCCCGCGGGGTTCGGCTCCTGACCGGGCAGGTCGAACAGCCCGCAGGTCACCTGGAGGATCCGGAGACCGCCCGTGGGCCGGGCGGCGAGCAGCTCCTGCACGATCGCGAGGCGGGCCGTCCACGGTCCCGCGTCGCGCTCGTCCCCGGCTTCCTCCGCGAGGGCACACAGGTCGAGCAGTCCGGTGACCGGGCCGCGGTCGAGCAGCGCCCGTACGGCGGCGACGGCCGTCGGCACGTCCGTGAAGTCGATTCCCTGACGCAGGGTCACCACCGTGGCCGGGGCGAACGCAGCGGCGAGGCCGGACCGTTCGTCGGCGGCCAGGACGAGGACCGTGCCCGTCGGCGCGGGTCCCGGCTCGGGGAACGGCTCCACCTGCCAGTCCCGCGCCAGCAGGGGCACCCCGCCGAGGGGCGGGCCGTCCACGGGCGCCTTCGCGGGCGCCGTCGCGGGCGGGGCGGCCCAGAGGGGTGTCATCGCGAAGGGGTAGGCCGGCAGGGCGACGACACGGCGCGGGGCGGGATGCAGCGTCGCCCAGTCCACGGTGCCGCCGTCGGCCCAGTGGCGGGCGAGGACGTCCAGGGACGCGTCCGGCCCGGCCGGCGGTCCGGATGCGGTACCGGCCGCTCTGCCCGTGACGACGGCTCCGGTGTCCCCGGCGAGATAGCCGTCGAGCAGCTCGGCGAGGTGCGCCTTGTCCCGTACGACGGCGGCGATCCGCTCGCGCAGGGGCTCCCGGCCGAGTTGCGCGGTGTGGGCCAGGTCCGCGAGCGGGGGCGCGGAGGGGGATCGCAGCAGGTCGCGCCAGCGGGCGGCGAGCCGTTTCAGCTGTTCCTCGGTCCGCGCGGAGACCACCACCAGGTGCGGTCCCGCGTCGGTGTCCTGGGCGGACCTCGGGGGCGGTGGTGGAGGCGCCGCCACGACGATGTGCGCGTTGGCGCCGCCCGCGCCGAAGGAGCTGATGCCCGCCCGGCGCGGTGTGTCCGCGGGCCAGGGCTCGGCTTCCCGCTGGACGCGGAACGGGCCCCGCGCCCAGTCCACTTGCGGGTTGAGTTCGGCGGCGTGCAGGGAGGGCACCAAGGTGTCGTGGCGGAACTGGAGCACGACCTTGGTCAGTCCGGCCATTCCGGCGGCGGCCTCGAGGTGTCCGATGTTGGACTTGACCGAGCCGACCGGCCACGGCTCCCGTCCCGGCCGGACGGACGCGAACGCCCTGCCGAGCCCGTCGAGTTCGATGGGGTCGCCCAGTGAGGTGCCGGTCCCGTGTGCCTCGACGTAGCCGATGTCCTGCGGACCGATCCCTGCGTCCCGCAGCGCCTCGGTCACCAGGTCCCCTTGCGCGACCGGGTTCGGCACGGTGTAGCCGTTGGTCTTCCCGTCGTGGTTGACGGCGGTGCCGAGAACCACCGCGTGGATCCGGTCCCCGTCCGCGACCGCCCGGGCGAGCGGCTTGAGCAGGACGGCGCCGACCCCCTCGCCGGGGACGAACCCGTCCCCTCCCGCGCCGAAGCTGCGGCACCGGTGGTCCGAGGAGGCCATGCCCAGCTCGCGCAGGGTCGCGAACTTGTTGGTGTGCAGGGAGAGGTTGACCCCGCCCACGAGCGCCGCCTCGCACTCGCCGCGACGCAGCGCGGCCACCGCGAGGTGGATCGCTGTCAGCGAGGACGAGCACATGGTGTCCACGGTGAGGCTCGGTCCGCGAAGGCCGAGGAAGTACGACACCCGGTTGGCGATCCCGGCGATGGCCGAGCCGACCGGCCGGGGCCCGTCCAGGCCGTAGAACGGGTACTCGTTGTACATGCAGCCGACGTAGACCCCGACCCGGCCGCCATGCCGTTCCCGCAGCTTCGCCCGGGTGTAGCCGGCGTCCTCCAGGGTGTGCCAGGCGGTCTGCAGGAAGAGGCGTTCCTGCGGGTCCATCGTCTCGGCGTCGCGCGGTGTGATGCCGAAGAACAGCGGGTCGAAGCCCGCGACGTCGGCCAGGAACCCGCCGATCGGCGGCTCGCCGCGCGCCTGCGTGGAGCGGCGCCCCTCGGGCAGTGCCGTGATCAGGTCGCGGCCGGCCAGCAGGTGCTGCCAGAGCTGCTCGATGTCGTCGGCCCCCGGATAGCGGCCCGCGAGTCCGACCACGGCGACCGGCCCGCCGCCCCCGACGGCGTCGTCCCCGGCACCGTCGCCGTCCCCTTCCCGAACGGCCGTCGTCGCGCCGCCCGCCAGCTCGCCGGCCACGCCGGCAAGGTCGCGGTGGGCGAAGAACAGGGTGCTCGGGACGGACTCGCCCAGGTCCGCGGACAGCCGTTCGGTGAGCCGTACGACCTGGGCGGAGGACAATCCGTAGTGCTCCAGGGGCAGATGGGGGTCGAGCCGGTCGACCGGGACGCCGGAGACCTCGGAGTAGACCGCCTTCAGGTGTTCCATCGTGCGACGTGTGCGGTCGGCCGCGTGGCCGACCTCCGCCGGCACCGCGTCGAGCACGTGGTGCACGGGAACGGGCGGGACGTTCGGCAGTGACACCCGGCGGGCTCCGGCCGGGTGGTGGCGCGACCAGTCGGTCTCCGCTCCGGACCGCCAGGCGGCGAGTTCCGGGTCCGTCGGGGCGGGCAGCGGGGCTCCGGCCGCGACGGAGGCGAGCGAGGTGCGCAGTTCCTCCACGGTCGCCGCCTCGATCACCGTACGGTGCGCGAGGTGGCGGCGGCCCTCCTGCAGAGTGAAGGCCACGTCGCCGAGCGCCGCGGCCCTGCCGGGCTCCAGGTGCTGGTGCAGACGCCCGGCCAGCAGGCGGAGTTGTCCGTCGGTCGGTGCCGAGAGCGGGAAGGCATGCCGGACGGCGTCCTCCTGCCGCGCCGTGGCGGCGACCCGCGCGATCGGGTCCGGCGACGCGCCGGACGGCCGGGCGCGGAGCACGACATGACCGTACGAGCCGGTCGCGCCGATCGCGTTGACCAGGGCGCGCGCCGGCTGCGCGGTCGGCCAGAAGGCGAGGTGCTCGGCCCTGCGGATGCCCCGGGGCCAGGAGGGTCCGGCCTCACCGGCGTAGCGGGTGGGAGCCATCTGGCCGTGCCGGAACTGCAGGAGGACCTTGACGAGCTGGGAGAGGCCGGCGGCGGCCTCCAGGTGGCCGATGTCGGGTTTGACCGTTCCCACGGGCACCGGGTCCGCGACGTCGGTGAAGACCAGGCCGAGCGCCTCGAGTTCGGCCGCGTCGGCCAGCAGGGCGCCCGCCGCGGCGCACTCGACGTAGTCCACGTCGGCGGGCGTGACACCGGCGGCGGCGAGGGTCGCTCCGATGGAACGGGCGAGCTGCCCGGCCTGCGGGGTGGCGAACCTGCCCGCCCCGCCCATGTGTCCGACGCGGGTGGCCTCGACCACCGCCGCGATGGTGTCCCGGGTGCGTTCCGCGCCCGGCGCGGAGCGCAGCAGGACGCAGGCGACGCCCTCGCCCGGTGACCAGCCGGGCGCCGTGTCGTCGAAGGCTCCGTCCGGCAGCCGGTCGGCGAGAAGGCCCAGGTCGGTCAGGAGCCTCAGGTGGTACGGGTGGGTGAACAGGTTGGCGGCCGCGACGACCGCGGCTTCGCACTCGCCCCTCCGCAGGCTCTCGGCGGCCAGGTGCAGGGCCGTCAGGGACGAGGAGCAGGAGGTGTCGACGGCCAGGCTGGGGCCTTCGAAGCCGAAGAAGTGGGAGATCCGGTTGGCCGCCTCGGAGGCGGTGGCGGAGATCGTGGCGGCCTCTCCGCCCCTTGCCCGGTCAGCGCCGACGTGCTGGTAGTCCTGCCACATGGCGCCGAGGAACACCCCCACCGGCCCTGCGCCGGAGAGGGACTCGGGGGTGTGACCCGCGTCGTCGAGGCACTCCCGGACCGTGTGCAGGAGGAGCCGCAGCTGCGGGTCCAGGGCGGCGGCCTCGGCGGGCGCGACGTGGAAGAGCAGGCTGTCGAAGGAGTCGACGTCCGTGAGATAGCCGCCGGCGGGCGCGGTCTCGGGGAGGTGCGCCGCGCGTTCCGGCGGAGCGCCGGTGAGCGAGCGGGTGCCGCGGCTCAGGTTCCGCCAGTACGCGGAGAGGTCGTCGGCGCCGGGGAAGCGGCCCGCGGCGCCCACGACGACGATCTCCGGTGCGTCGGGGGCCGCGGCGGGGGCCGCGGACGGGACGGCGGCGGGCGCCGGTTGCCCGGCAGGGGGCAGGAACAGCGGGCGCTCTCCGTTCGCGGCGGTGGTCGTCGGCGGCTCCGGGAGCGGGCCGCCGAGGAAGGCGTGGAGGTGGCGGTGGCCCGTGCCGAGCCCCAGCGGCCCGCGGAGGGCGGCGAGGGCCAGCGTGCCGATCGGGCAGAGGCCCACCCCGGTCGACGGCTGCGCGAGGAGCAGCAGTTGGCCGAGATAGCCGGCCTCCAGCAACTGGAAGCGTTCGGAGTCCGCCCCGTACAGCGGCTCGATGGCCTCGTCCGCTCCGAGCAGGTGGAGCTCGAACCCGGCGCGGTCGAAGACCGGGCGGTTGTACACGAAGTGGCTCGACCGGTCGAGCCGGGGATCGGCGTCGATCAGATGCAGCGCGTGCTCGACGGGGTGGTAGTAGTACAGGCCCGTGGGCACGCCCTCGACACCGCCGGGGCGGACGTGCACATGGACCCGCACCGAGTAGGTGTCTCCGGCCGAGGGGTACAGCCGCCGCGTACGGCCGCCCACCCGGGTCTCGCGGAGCAGGCCGAGCATCCGGCCGAAGGCCCGGTACGACACGGGCCCGGGCGCGAACTCGCGCCTGCTCTCCCGCCAGCCGAAGTGCTCCTCGGCGATGTCGGCGTCGTCCAGGACGAGCACCCGGCCGCCCTCCACGCGTGGCCGCAGATCCCGGCGGGCCCGCTTGAACTCCTCGCGCGACTCGGCTGAGAAGAAGTCCACCTCGGCAACGCCAGGAGCCACGGGGGGAGCCGACTCTGCGGGAACGGGCTCGGCGGGAACAAGCCCGGGAGCCGGCTCGGCGGGAGCCGACTCTGCGGGAACGGGCTCGGCGGGAGCCGGCTCGGCGGGAGCCGACGCCGCGGGGCCCGGCTCCGCGGAATCCGGCGCTACGGCGGCCGGCTCGACGGGGGCCGAATCGACGGAGGCCGGAGCAGCGGGGCCCGGCTCCGCGGCGGCCGGCTCCTGAGCCGTCTCCGCCACCGCTGCGGCGATGCCCGCCACCGTGGGGGAGGTGAGCAGGACCGAGACCGGGACGCGCACGCCGTGCCGGTCCTGCAGCGCCCGGGAGACCTGGATCATCGTGAAGGAGGTCGCGCCCTGGTCCCAGATGTCGGCGCCCGTGTCGATCGCGGCGAGCCCCAGGAGTTCGGCGAAGATCTCCGCGATCTCGGCCACGAGCTTCCCGTCCGCCGCCTCCGCCCCCTCCGTCCCGTCGGACACCGTCCCGTCGGACACCGTTCCGCCGGCCGCTCCGGCCGGCCGCGTGGTCACGGCGGCCAACGAGTGGGAGCTGCCCGGCTCCGCCGGCCACGGCAGGGCGTCGCGGTCCAGCTTGCCGTTGGCGGTGGCGGGGAAGACGTCCACGAACACCACCACGTTGGGGACCATGTAGTCGGGGAGGGTGTGCGCCGCGTGGCGGCGCAGTTCGGCCACCCCCGGGGCGACCGCCCCGGCCGGGACCGCGTAGGCGACCAGCCGGCGGTCGCCCCTGCCGTCGGGGCGGGCCAGCGCGACGACGTCCTTGACCTCCGGATGGCTGCGCAGGCGGTGCTCGACCTCGGCGAGTTCGACCCGGAAGCCGCGGATCTTCACCTGGTCGTCGGCCCGGCCGTGGAAGGAGATCACCCCGTCGGGGAAGCTGCTCGCGCGGTCCCCCGTCCGGTACATCCGGGCTCCGGCGCGCTCGCGGAACGGATCGGGAAGGAACCGCTCCGCGGTGAGTTCGGGCCGCCGGTGGTAGCCACGGCTCAGGCACTCGCCGCCGATCCACAGGTCGCCCTCCTGTCCCGGCGGGCAGGGCCGGAACTCCTCGTCGAGGATGTAGTAGCGGGCGTTGTCGATGGGGCGTCCGTACGGAATGCTCCGCCAGGCCGGGTCGACGGTGCCGACCTCGAACCAGTTGGACCACACGGTGGCCTCGGTGGCGCCACCCAGACTGACGACCCGGGCCTGCGGGAACAGCGCGCGCACCTCGTCGGGCAGCGGCAGCGGCGTGTAGTCGCCGCTCAGGTAGACGAGGCGCAGGGTGTCGGTTCCGGGCCGGCCCTTCCGGCCGGGGAACAGCGCGGACATCTGGTCGAGCGTGGTGGGCGCGGAGTTCCAGAACGTGACCGGTTCGCGCAGGAGCACGTCCAGCAGGAGTTCCGGGTCGCGCTGCTCGGCCTCGTCGGCGAGGTACACCGACGCGCCGTACCCGAGCAGCCCGAGGAGGTCGAAGACCGAGAGGTCGAAGCCGAGCGAGGTCACGCAGAGCCCGACGTCCTCCGGTCCGAAGCCGTGGGTGCGGCGGCACCAGTCGAACAGGTCGAGCAGGGGCCGGTGGGTGACCTCGACGCCCTTGGGCGTACCGGTGCTGCCGGAGGTGAAGATCACGTACGCCAGGTCGTCGACCGAGCCGGTCCGTTCGGGGGTGTGCTCCGGGAAGCCGGGAGCCTCGACGGGCAGCACGCCGACGCCGCCGGGCAGCGGCAGATCCGTCGTCGGGGCGTCGCTCAGGACCAGCCCGACCTCCGCCTCCCCGAGGATCGCCGCCGTCCGCGCCTCGGGCAGGGAGGGTTCGATCGGGACGTAGAAGCCGCCGGCCTTGAGGACGCCGTGGACGGCGGCCGCCATGGCGGGCCCGCGACGGACCCGGATGCCGACGGGGGTGCCGGGGCCCACGCCACGCTCGCGCAGGGACCACGCGATCCGGTTGGCCCAGCGGTTCAGCTCCCCGTACGTCAGGGTGCCGCCGGCCCAGCGGACCGCGACGGCGTCGGGGCGTTCCGCGGCCCGGTCCTCGAACAGGGTGTGGACCTGGCGCTCCTCGGGGAGCGCCGTCCCGGTGTCCTGTGCGGGCTCCGGGCCCGTGGCCAGGCCCTCCAGGGAGGCGCGGTATCGGGCGAACATCGCGTCCAGCGCCCCGGCCGGGAACCGGGAGGGGGTGGCGTCCCAGTAGAAGCGCAGTTCGTCGCCCTCGTCGATGGCGATGCAGTCGAGCGCGACGTCAGGGGTGCAGGTGAGCCAGGGCCCGAGACGTACGCCCTCGGGCAGCTGCTGCGCGGAGAGGTCGAGCAGCCCGGTGTACACGACGGGCAGTTCGAACGCGCGCTCGCGACGTTCCCGCATGACCCTGCGGCGCAGCTCGGTGAGTCCGCTGACGTCGTCGGCGGCGAGGTCCTCGGAGACGGTCCGGTGGAACACGGCCGCCTGCTCCCACACCCCGAGTCCGGAGTCCTCGCGGGTCACCCAGCTGAGCGCGGTGAACTCGCCCGGCCGGAACGGCGCGGTCCGCTCCGTCCAGCGCACCACGGGGAGGCTGAAGGGCACCGGGTGGTGCTCCGCGAGCGCCGCCGTGTACGCGGCGGCCAACAGGTCGTCGGGGTCGACTCCGGCGCGCCGGGCGCGCTCCCTGACGCGCCGCCAGCCGGTGAGGACGCCCTCGAAGCGCTGCCGGTCACGGGCGCCGCCGGCCTGCATCACGGCCGGTCCGGGATGCAGGGACGCCACCCGGCGGCGCCAGTGCTCGACCTGCGCCGGGCGCCCGGGGTCGCCCCGGAGCTCCTGCTGCGCGGCCGCGTGCCCGTCGTGGCCGGCCGACGGGGCCGGTTCGGCGCCGGGATCGGCGTACAGGCGGAACAGCTCCCGCACGAGGAAGTGGATGCTGCGGCCGTCGAGGATCGTGAGGTCGGTGGTGAGGTGGACGGTCGCGCCGCGCGCACCGATGGTGACCTCGAGGTCGGCCTGCGGCCCCCGGCCCAGCGGGAAGGCCCGGCCGGCCATGCGCCGGCCGAGGTCCGCGAGCACGGTCTCGGGGTCGTCCGCCGCCGTGAGATCCAGGACGGGGATCGCCCACCGCTGGGGTACGTGGGGGCTGACGGCGAGCGTGCCGTCGTGCGTGACCACCGTCCGCAGGACGTCGTACGCCGCGACCAGTCGCGTCCAGGCCGACTCGAGCCGTTCGAGGTCAAGGTCCGCGACGTCGAAGGAGTGGTGGACCTGGCAGCCGTCCCACTCCCCGGCGGGGGTGACGGCCCGGGGGACGAAGTAGGCCTGCTGCAGTTCGTTCATCGGGCGGCGGGCCGGCGGCCGGTCGGTCAGGGACCACAGGCCGTTGAGGAAGCCGGCGAACAGCTCGTCCGCCTCCCCCGGGCGGAACCGCTCGGCGACCACGTCCCAGCGCAGCCGCAGTTCGCCGTCCTGCTCCCACATCTGGTGGTCGAGGGCGACCCCGGTCGTCTGGCTCACGGCGTAGGTGACGGCGCTCGCGAAGCCGTCCGCGCCCGCCCGGCCGGTACCGAGCATGCTGGTGAACACCACCGGCAGGCTGGGCGCCGGAGCCGAGCGGTCCGCGGCTCGCAGCGCACGCAGCGCGGCGACGCCGGAGACGGCGGCGTGGTCGAGGCCGGACCAGAGTTCCCGGTGGACGGCCTGAGCGGCATCGCGCAGCGGGCGGTTCAGGGTGTCCCGCAGCGGCAGGACGAGGCTGGAGGTGAACGGGCCCACCAGGTCGTCCACGTCGGCGGGCAGCCGTGAGCGGTGGTTGGTGGTGAGGACCAGGGAGAGCGGCCGGGCGTCGCGCTGCCGGCCGAAGCACTCGGCGAAGAGGGTGAGCACGAGCGCGGTCGGCGACACCTCCCAGTCGGCCGCGAGTCGTCCGATCGCCTGCCACTGTTCCCGGCCGACGCGTCCGGTCAGCGCCGTGCGCCCCGTGCCGCCGGCCGGGGCCTCCAGGACCGGGGGGCCGTCGGGGAGGCCGGCCAGTCGCTCGGTCCAGTGGTCGAGGTGGGCGCGGTGGGCGGGGGTGCGCCGCTGTGCGGCGAGGTCGAGGACGCAGTCCCGTACGGTCCTTTCCTGGGCGGCGAGTTCGTGCCGGGGGTCCCGGTAGCACCGCCACCAGTCGTCGAGGAGCACGCCGAGCCCGTGACCGTCGATGAAGAGCACGTCGATGCTGAGGTGGACGACGGACCGGCCGCCCGGCCGGTGGGAGACCTCCACGGTGTGCATCGGCCACTCGCCCGGCTCGTAGCGGCGGTGCGACAGCCGGGCGCGGACCTCGGGAGCGCCGTCCGGGCCGCCCACGGCGAGCGGTGCCTGCTCCACGTGCTCCTGGACCCGCTGGCGTCCGTCCGGGGTGACGACGGCGCGGAGCATGTCGTGATGGCGGACGACACGGTGCCAGGCGTCCTGCAGCGCCGTCACGTCCAGGTCGTCCACCTCGAACTCGCGGTAGACATGGCAGCCGATGGTGTCCTCACCGGACTGCGGGTCCTTGGCGACCAGATATGCCTGCTGGAGGTCGGTGAGGGGGAACGGCTCGTACCGTGCGGCCGGGTCGGCGGGGGCGGGGCCGTCGTCCTGGCCCTCGCCCGCGCCGGCGGCGAGCTCCTCCCCGACCCGGGCCAGGAGTTCGGCCGGGGTCGGGCAGTCGCGCAGCCACGACACCGGCACGTCGACGCCGAACTCCTTGCGGAGCCCGAACCAGACGCGGGTCAGGGCCAGGGACTCCAGGCCCTGCTCGCGCAGCGCGAGGTGGAGGGTGGGCTCCTGGCCGGGGATCACCTCCGCGAGGATCCGCAGCAGCCGCTCGGCCAGTTCGTCTTCCCGCACGTCAGTCTCCTGGAGTGGCACGGGACCAGGTGCGCAGCGAACCGTCCAGCAGTTCGGCGGCACCGGTCATCAACAGATCGGCGATGGCGTCGACGTGGCGGCTCCGCCACGGCTCCAGCGGGGTGCCGGCCACGAGACGGTTGAAGGCGCCGAGCGCGGGCCCGCAGTGGATCTGGTAGTTGACCTGCTCCCCCGGTACGCCGCCCATGGCCATCCGGGTGGAGTGGACGAAGTACCAGCGGAACACCTGGGCCATCCGAGCTTTGGGGTTCCGCTCGGCCCGGGCCAGGTCGTCGGGCCGGTGCGTGCGCAGATAGCTGCTCGTCTCGGCCCAGATGGCGTCGAAGGAACGGCGGAAGTACCGGTCCTCCAGGGTGCGGCAGGTCGGTTCGTCGATGTCCTCCAGGCTCGCGAAGCTTCGGTACACCTGGTGGAGCTTGTTGGCACGGGCCGCGAACAGGGTGCTCTTGCGCACGACTTGGACGCGTGCGCCGAGTTCGAACATGTCTCCCGCCGGGGCGTACGTGGTGTCCTGCACGTCCACGGTGGCCAGCAGGTCCTTCACCGCGTCGGAGGTGCCGGCCTCCGGGGTGCACTGGTTGACCGAGCCGGTGAGGACGAAGTCGGCGCCGAGCACGAAGGCCGCGGCGACCGCTTCGGGCGCCCCGAGGCCGCCGGCCGCGCCGACCCGGACGGTCCGCGGGTAGCGGTGCTCGGCCATGGCCCGGTCACGCAGCCGGAGCATGGCCGGCATCAGGGCGTACGGGCTCCCGGCGTCGGTGTGCCCCCCGGAGTCGGCCTCCACGCAGATGTCCCCCGCCACCGGCAGCCGGGCCGCGACCTCGGCCTCGGCCGCGGTCAGGGCGCCCTCGGCGACCAGTGCGTCGAGGAGCGGGCGCGGCGGGGGCCGCATGAAGGCGGCGGCGACCTCGGGCCGGGACACCTTGGCCAGGACGTGGCGGACGGCGGTCGGGGTGCCGTCGGGGGCCCGGTGCGCGCCGGTGAACCGGAAGCGCACGAGGGGCGCGGTCACCGAGGTGAACGCCGCGGCCTCGGCGTACCGGACGTCGCGGGCGAGGAGCAGCGCGACGAGCTCCCTCTCGGCCGCGGGGTGGTCGGGCGAGGCGAGCACGTTGACGCCGAACGGGGAGTCCGGGCCGAGCCGGTCCCCTATGTCGCGGATCGCGGCGTCGACCTCCCCGAGGGTCAGGCCCCCGGAGCCGAGGAATCCCATGAGCCCGGCGCGTCCCATCCGGACCGCCAGATCGGCGGAGGCGATGCCCTGGTACATGGAGCCGGCCAGGTAGGCGTACCGCAGCCGGTAGTCGGCACGGAACTCCGCCGAGCCGAGCCCCTCGGCACGGATGGCGCCGGACGAGGCCGCGGACGGTGTGCGCGGCACGGACGGCACGGGCGGCGGCTCCGGCGCGGACCGCGCGGAGACGGGCCGCTCACGGTGGCCCGGCCGCTCGCGCGACGCCGACTCCTCACGGAGCGCCGGCCTCTCGCGCGAGGCGGGCGGTTCCTCGGGGGCGAGGCGCTCGCGTGAGGCCGGCAGCTGCCCGGGCGCGAGGCGCTCGCTCGGCGCCGGGTGCTCGCGGACGGCGGTCCACAGCCCGGTGAGCACCCTGCCGGGGCCCACCTCGACGAGTTCGGTCACCCCCGCGCCGATCAGGTGGCTCATGCTCTCCCACCACCGCACGGGCGACGCCACCTGACGGGCGAGCAGTTCGCGTACCCGGCCCGGCGGATAGGGCAGCGCCGTGACGTTGGAGACGACCGGGATCCGGGGGTCGGCGAAGTCGAACCCCGCGAGGAAGGTGTCGAATTCCTCCGCCGCCGAGGCCATGTAGCGGGAGTGGAACGGGGCACTGACCTTGAGCGGGATGCAGCGCCCCAGGCCGGCGGCCTTCACCGCCCCGGCCGCCCGGTCGAGCGACGGCCGGGGCCCGGCGAGCACCACCTGGCTGGCCGAGTTGCGGTTGGCCAGGTCGACGTCGTCGATGCCGCCGCGTGCGAGCGCCTCGGCGAGGCGGTCGGGGTCGGCCCCGACCACCGCCAGCATGCCGCCCCCGTCGGCCCGGCCCATGAGCTCGCCCCGCCGCCGCACCAGCCGGACGCCGGTGGCGAAGTCGAAGCACCCGGCGGCGTACAGCGCGTCGTACTCCCCCAGGCTGTGGCCCGCGAGGTAGTCCGGGGCAGGCCCCTCCTCACGTCGGGCCAGCCAGCTCAGCGCGTTGACCACGAACAGCGCGGGCTGCACCGAGCGGGTGTCGGTGAGACCGGGCTCGGTGCCCCGGAGGCACACTTCGCGGATCGGGTAGCCGAGGATCTCGTCGGCCTGCCGGACGAGGTCCGGGTAGCGGTCGAGCACCTCGGCCCCCATGCCGACCCGCTGCGCACCTTGCCCGGGGAACGCCCACACCACACTCATCGTCTCAACTCCGCTGTGCAGAAAGGAGGTTCAGGCGGACTGCTGCTGCCGGGTGGCGTACAGGCCCCAGTGGTGGGGGGTGAGGGCGGTCTCGGTCAGGCTGCCGTCGACGAAGGTGCCGGGCCGGCCCTCGACGGCGAGCGCCTCGCGCAGCCGGCCGTAGACGGTGAGGTCCTTGAGGTGCAGCAGCCAGTGCACCCGCTCGGCATCGCCGAACGCCTCGTCGAAGAGGGTCGCGGACGCCTCCCCGGCGAACCGCTTGTTCACGTTCCGGGCGATCTCCTGGGCGACCTCGCGGCTCTCGGCGCGGAAACCGTGGCCGACCGCGGCCGAACGGAGCAGCACGATGCCGGCGTTCGCGGAGTTCAGCGACTCCTCGGCGCGGTCCTCCCAGGGCAGCAGGACGTGGGAGCGGACACTGCCGTCCACGAACAGCCGGTCCCAGGCGCCCGCGCCGCTGTCGGCGCCCGCCTGGACCCGCTCCTTGGCGATCGACTCGCGGAAGGCGCGGTCCCGGTCGCCCATCTCGACCATGTCGTAGTAGGTGTCAAGGGAGCGGAGGTGGATGAGGAAGTGAATGCGGTCCTCGTAACCGAAGCTCTCCTCGTAGACGAACGCGGTGGCGTTCCCGGTCTGCTGGGAATTGACGTGCTTCGCCACCTCGCGGGCGAACATCCGCCCCTCGCTGCGGAATTCCGACTTCAGCTGGCCCACCTTCTGCACGACCACTCCGGCGTTTCCGGAATGGAGCAGATCGGCGGGGGCGAGCTCGGACTGGTGAACGGCGGGGGGAACGATCTGGACACGCCGTTCCGCCATCTGCTCCGGAGATGTGAATGAAGCGCTCATCGGAATACGTCTTCCTTCCTCTCGGCCTTCTCGACTTCTCGGTCTTCTCTGATTCCCGGATTCCCCGGATTTCGCCGAACGCTAGGCGAGAGACCCCTTGGCGGGCTGCTCAGTTTGGAGCAGCCCGTCCACGACCCGGGCGACCGCCGGTGTGCGCATCAGCTCCAGGTGCGGGAGGTCGAAATCGATCACCTCGGCGACGAGGTCGGCGCGTTCCTCCTCCGGGAAGGCGTCGAGACCGAAGCCCTCGGTCCGGGAGTTGATCGCCGTCGCCTCGCTCCACACCTTCCGGGCGTCCAGCTCCGCACCGGCCGCCAGCCAGTGCAGATAGCTGGCGAAGATCTCGGCCAGCTCCCGGCCACGCCCTACCGGCGCCCCGTCCCGTTCGCAGGCGTCCGGCAGGATGCGCAGGCACAGCGCGCCGAGTGCGGCGGCGAGTTCGAGCGGGGTGGCGGCGGCCGCGTCGGCGTCCCGGCCGGCCTGCACGGCGGCCTCGACCTCCTCGCGGAGGAGGACCGGAGTGAGGCGGGCCGTCATGAAGCGCTCGTAATGCCCGATCACCATATGGCGTTCGGCGAGGTCGGGGTCGATGAGAATGAGCCGGGGGCGTTCCTGCACACGCGCGATCTCTTCGAGGAGCGCCGCCGCGTACACGCTTCCACTGCAGAAACCGATGACCGCGCGGACCGGACGGCCGCTTTCACGGATGTCGCGCATCCAGCGCTCCACGTGCTGGGCGGCGCTCATTCCGGCCTCTTCCCCGTGGGGCGGAGGCATCGTCTCCCAGAATTCGTACGGGGCGTCCAGCCCCTCGACGAGTTCGGTGAAGGTCGCGGAGGGTCGCCCCGCGGTGCCGAAGTCGGCCGCGATGACCAGCGCGCCGCCTTCCGCGGCGCGCAGCACGCTGTGCGCGGCGGGTGTCCTGGTGGCGCCGTGTACCTCGGGTGGCATGCCTGTGCACTCCTCGGGTGGGAGGGTGAAGCCCTTACGGGCAGGGGATGTTGATCAGGGGACGGTCCGTGCCTGCGGTGGTCTCGGCCACCGTCCCCGACGCCTCCCCCGGGGACGCGAGCACCGCGTCGTACCCGGCCGACTCGCTCACGGCGGGCAGGCAGAAGCAGACGAGGCCGCGCTCGGCGGCGAGCGCACTCAGCTCGGCCGGGCGGATGCCGTCCGGGCGGGCCGCGCGGGCCTCCGCCAGGAGGGCCGGGACGTTCACGGGCTCAGCGGGGTCGGACCGGCGCAGCGCGGACAGGACGCCGACCGGCGGCGCCAGGTCGGGGTGGCGGATTCCGGTGACGGTCACCGGGAGTCCCGTGGCGGCCGTGTCGGCGAGGAGGCGGGCGGCGTCCCGGGCGTCCCAGGGCACCCGGCGCGTCGCGCTCGGCGTGATCAGCGTGCCGTCGTCCGGACGCAGCCGGACGTCGTAACGGAAGAGATTCATCTCCGTGTCGCAGGCGCCGGGTTTCAGGCGGATGTCGGCCACCAGGCCGTGCTCGGCGGCGAACGCCGGGAAGAAGGCGGGATCGATCACCAGCTCCCGTTCCCGCGCGCCCAGGGCCGTCAGTCCGTCGCGCGCCTGGCCGGCGGTCCGTTCGCCGCGCGATCTGGCCGCGAGGACGCACAGGCGCAGGGTGTCCCGCAGCGGCAGGCTGTGTACGTCGCCCAGGAAGACCGTGCCGCCGGGCGCGCAGGCCCGTACGGCCCGGGTGAGCGCGCGGCGCAGGTAGTCCTCGCCGGGGAAGTGATGGATCACCGAGTTGAGCACCACGACGTCGAACCCCGCGGGCAGGTCGCCGGCATCGGCGTGCGCGCACCGGAACTCGGTGCCGGGGTGGTGGCCGTAGTCCCGTTCCATGCGGGCGACCGCGGTGGCGGAGATGTCGGTGCCCAGGTAGCGCCGTACGTGCGGGAGGAGCCGCTCGGCGACCAGTCCGGTGCCGGCGCCGATCTCCAGGACCGTCTCGGGCTTGAGGCCCAGGATCGCGTCGACCGTGCCGTCCAGCCATTCGGCGGTCTCCGTCTCGGAGTAGTTCTCGCCGGTGATGCTGGAGCGCCATCCCCCGAAGTCGGCGCCCGTGGTGTCCTCGGCGCTCTCGTAGACCGCGTCGTAGATGGCCGCCCACTGCCGGACGATGCGGGCCTCGGCGCCGGTGTCCATCGGCGTCACCGTCCGGGAGGGGTGTCGAGGCGGACGGGCAGTTCGACGAGGCCCCGCATGATCCGGGTGGGCCGCCAGCGGAGGTCCTCGGCCGGGCAGGCGAGCGAGAGGCGGGGAAAGCGCTCGATCAGCATGCCGATACCGATCTCGCCCTCGACCCGGGCCAGCGGAGCGCCGACGCAGTGGTGGATGCCGTGACCGAAGGCGAGGTGCGGGTTGTCGTCCCGGGTGACGTCGAGCCGGTCGGCGTCCGTGAACCGCTTCTCGTCCCGGCCCGCGGCGGCGATGGAGAGCGCGACGATGGCACCGGCCGGTATCACGGTCCCGGCGACCTCGACGTCCTCGAGGGCGACCCGTGTGGTCGACAGCTGGACGGGCGGGTCGTAGCGGAGGAACTCCTCGACGGCGCCGGGGGTCAGCTCCGGCTTGTCGCGGAGCAGGGTCAGCTGCTCCGGGTGGTTCATGAGGGCCAGCGCGCCGTTGTTGATGAGGTTGACCGTGGGCTCCTGGCCGGCGCTCATCAGGAGCATCACCGTGGAGATGAGTTCGGTCTCGGTGAGCTGGTCGCCGTCGTCGGTGGCGTGGATCAGGGCGGTCAGGACGTCCGCGGGCGCGGCGCCGTCGTCGACGGCGGCGCGCTTGTGCCGGATGAGGTCGGTGAAGAACGCCCGCATCGCGGCGTACCCCTCGGCCTTGCTCATCGCGCCCTGCTCGGCCGCCTCCGGCGGGCTCAGCATCGCGGTGGCCCAGGTCCGGAAGCTCTCCCGGTCCAGGGCGGGGATGCCGAGGATCTCGCACATGACGATGGTGGCGAGGGGGTGCGAGTAGGCCTCGACGAGGTCGACGGTCTCCGTCGGGGCCGTCTCCATCCGGTCGAGGAGTCCGGCGGCCACCTCCCGGATCCGGGGCCGCATCGCCTCGACGCGCCGCATGGTGAAGGCCTTGCCGATCAGCTTCCGCAGCCGGGTGTGGTCCGGCGGGTCGGTGTTCGCCACGTGGTAGAGGTAGTCGGCGCGGTCGCCGGGCTCTCCCGCGACGTATCCGGCGTCGCGCAGCTGCTCCCAGGCGCGGGCGGGGTCCTTGGAGAAGCGGGGGTCGGCGAAGACCTCGCGGGCCTCGGCGTAGTCGAGGACGAGCCAGCGGTGCAGGCCGTTCGGTTCCCGTACGCGGTGCACGAGGCCCTCCGCGCGCATCTCGTCGTACAGCGCGTACGGGTCGGCCTCCGGTCCGGTGGCCAGGACGCGCACCGGCCTGCCGTCGGCGGTGGCCGGAGACGGCTCATCCATGGGTCCTCCTTGGGTCGCTGGCTGGCTCGTGCCATCGTCCCGGCGGATCCCGGGTTGATCTGTCCCGGATTGAGCATCAGCGCGAACTGCTGAGCGCCTCTCCCACGGTCGAGGCCTCGACCAGCAGGCGCGTCCACGGGTGCTGCGGCGCGCCGAGCACCCGGTCCACCGGGCCGTCCTCGCACACGGCGCCTTCGTGGAGCGCGAGCACCCGGTCGGCCACCCGGGCCAGGACGCCGAGATCGTGGGTGATGACGATGACGGCGAGCCCGAGTTCACGGCGCAGCCGGGTGACGAGGTCGAGGACCGTCGCCTGCACCCGGGTGTCGAGGCTGGAGGTCATCTCGTCGCAGATCAGGACGGACGGGTCCGCGGCGAGCGCCCGCGCGATGGTGACGCGCTGGCACTGGCCCCCGGACAGCTGGCGCGGGTAGTGGTCGGCGAGCTGCGCCGGCAGCTCCACCAGGTCGAGGAGCCGGGCGAGTTCGGCGGCGGCCTCGGCCCTGGTCATGCCGCGCAGGAGGCGCAGGGGGCGGGTGATGGCGGCGCCGACGGTCCTGCGGGGGTTCAGGGATCCCGCCGAGTGCTGGGGGATCACCTGGATCCGCCGGCGCTGCCCGATGGTGCGCTCGCGGATCCCGGGCGCAAGGGTCTGTCCTTCGAGGCGGATCGTCCCCGCGGCCGGCTTGTGGGTGCCGCTGACGCAGCGGGCGACCGTGGTCTTCCCGCTGCCCGACACCCCCAGGAGGGCCAGGCATTCCCCCGCGGCCAGGTCGAAGGACACCCCTTCGACCACGGTGCGGCTTCGGCCCCCCTGCCGGTGGGCCGCCCGCAGGCCCTCGACCCGCAGCAGCGGCTCCGCAGCGGCGGCCTTCCCGTCCTTCCCGTCCCGCCCGGCCTTCCCGTCCCGCCCGGCCTGCGCGGACGTCCGGGCGGACCGCTGGGCGGGTACCGCCGGCTCCCGCAGGCGCAGGTCGGAGAGGGAGGGCACGGCACGTATCAACTCGCGGGTGTACGGATCCCTCGGCTGCCGCAGCACCTCGGCGAGTGGCCCCTCCTCCCGTACGACTCCGCCGCGCAGCACCACGAGCCGGTCGGCGACGAGGCCCGCCGCGGGCAGATCATGGGTGACGAAGAGGAGGGACGCCCCGCGCCGGGTCACCCACTCGCCCACCCGCTCGAGGACCAGGTTGCGCGCGATGGCGTCCAGGCCGGTGGTCGGCTCGTCGACGACGAGGACGGCGGGATCGCCCGCGGAGATCCTCGCCAGCGCCAGGCGCTGCTGCTGGCCGCCGGAGAACTGGTGCGGATAGCGGCGCAGCAGCGCCGGGTCCTCGGGCAGGCCGACTTCGGCCAGGCGGCGTACCAGCGCCTCGTCCGACCGGTCGGCGGCGAGCTCGGCGAGCTGACGGCGAACACGCAGCGTCGGGGTGAGCGCCGAGGCGGGGTCCTGCGGCAGATAGGCCACGGTGCGGCGGCGGTACGTCCGGAGCGCGCCGGCCGTCAGGCCCAGGACGTCCTGGCCTTCGACGGCGACCCGCCCGCCGGCCACCCGCAGGCCCGGACTTATCTCCCCGAGCAGGGCGAGGGCGAGGGTGGTCTTGCCCGACCCTGACTCGCCGACGACGGCGACCCGTTCGCCCGGCGCGATGTCCAGAGAGACCCGGTCGAGCACGGCTCGGCCCGCCTGGTCGACGATCTGCAGCTCCTCGACCCGGATCACCGGTCCCACCTCGCGGCGAGCCGGTCCATGCCGAGGTTGGCCCCGACCGCGAGGGTGCCGAGGCAGACCGCGGGCAGCACCACGGCCCAGGGGGTGAGGGTGATGCCCTCGATGTTCTCGCTGATCATGGCGCCCCAGTTGGCTTCGTCCGCGCCGAAGCCGAGGAAGCCGGCGGCGGAGGTGAGTGCGACGGCGACGGCGAGCCTGGTGCCCGCGTCGGCCAGGATGGGGCGCACGATGTTCGGAAGGATCTCGCGCACAAGCACCGAGGGCACGCTCTCGCCGAGCCCGACGGCCTGTTCGACGTACCCCTGCCGCATCACCTGCACGGTGGCGGCACGGGCGATCCGGGAGACGAACGACACCCCGGTGAGGACGACGACCATGACGAGCACGGCGGACGAGTACCCCCAGCCGTGCAGCAGGACCAGCATCACCAGGATCGGCGGCAGCGCCAGGGCGGCGCCGTCGAACCGGGAGACCACGGCGTCGATCAGGCCGCCGAGATAGCCGGCGAGCATGCCGAGGGCGGTGCCGAGAACCGTGGTGATCAGCACCGCGAGGACGGGGACGAACAGCAGCGCGCGCCCCCCGGCCAGCACCCTGGCCCACACGTCCCGCCCCGCGAAGTCGGCACCGAACCACAGCCCGTCGCCCACCGGGGAGTACGGCGCCGCCACGATGCGATCGGGGTCGACGCTCACCAGCCAGGGGCCCACCACGGCGATGGCGAACACCACGACGGCCGGCAGTACGAGGGCGAGCCTGGCCAGGATCCGGGCCACCCGGCGCAGTCGTGCGGTCATGAGGCCCCCGTCCGTGCCTTCGGATCGGCCAGCAGACCGGCCAGGTCGGCGACGACGAACGACGCCAGGATGATCGCCGCGAGCAGCAGGCCGACCCCTTCGAGCACGGCCGTGTCGTGGTTGTGCACCGCGGCGAGCAGCACCCGGGAGAGACCCGGGTAGTCGAAGATCACCTCGACGACGGCGGTGCCGCCGAAGAGGCTGCTGATCAGCCAGCCGAAGACCTGCGCGTTGGCCGGCACCGTCATCGGCAGTACGTGCCGCCGGACCACCTGGTGCTCGGGCAGCCCCGCGAGCCGGGCGGCCCGGGCGTTCGGGGCGCTGTTCGCGTCGGTCACGGTGGCTCGGACGATGCGTCCCGCCCACGCCCCGCCGAACAGCACGATCGAGGCGACGGGCAGCACGAGGATCTCCGGCCGGTCGAGTGGCGTGCCGCCCAGCGGCGGGTGGGACACCGCGGGCAGCAGCCCGAGCGTCCCGGAGAACAACAGCACGAGCAGGCTGGCGATGACGAAGCTGGGGACCGCGACGATCACCAGGCTCGCCCCCGACAGCATCCGGTCGAGCCGGCTGCCGGGGCGCAGGCCTGTGGCGAGCCCGAGGGCGAACGCCAGCACCATGGTGCCGGTACCGGCGATCAGCACGAGCAGCGTCGTGGACCACAGGGGCTCGGCCACGATCTCGGTGACGGCCTGCCCGGAGGTCAGGCTCTTCCCGAGATCGCCCCGCAGCACCCCTGTGATCCACTCCGCGTACCGGACGGCCAACGGCCGGTCCAGGCCCCACTCGTGGCGAAGTGCGGCGATCTCCTCGTCCGTCGCGCTGCCGCCGAGCCAGCCGGCGGCCGCATCGCCCGGCACGACCGACGCACCGGCGAACAGCGCCATCGACACGACGAGCAGCGTCAGTACGGTGGCGGCGAGTCTGCGCGCCACCAGGGAGAGCACCCTTCGCCCGGCCATCAGCCAGTGGTCACCTTCGCCGCGCCGAACAGCTGCGTGGACTGGCTGAGGGTCACGCCCTCGACGCCGGGCCGCGTGGCGTCCAGCTGCTCCTGGAAGCCCCACACCAGGTCGCCGCCGTTGTCGTGGAAGTCCTTCTGCAGGGCTTCGAACGCCTTCGCCCGGGCCGTGTCGTCCACGGAGACCTGGGCGGCGGCGAGCTTGCGCCAGTGCTCGGGGCCCGCGCCGGTCACGTTGAACACCGCGCGCTCGTTGGTGGTCGCCGCCAGGTGCAGGGCCGCCGGGCGGTTCACGTAGTAGAAGACCTGGAACGGGTGGCTGGACAGGCCCTTGAGGTCGGCGTAGTAGCTGTCGACGGGCACCTCCTGGACGGTGAGCTTCACGCCCGCCTCCTCGAGCTGCTGCGCGAAGAGCTTGGCGGCCGTGAGCATGCCGGGCACCACGTCGGCGGCCCGCAGTGTCAGTTTGTCGACCTTGGCCTCGCGGAAGAGCTTGCGGGCCTCCTCCACGTTCCTCCGGCGCTCGGTGAGGCCGGCGGCGTAGCCGGGGAGGTCCTTGCCCACGACGTCCTCGCCGGGTGCCCCGAAGCCCATCAGCGACTGGGACACGAGGGCGGGCCGGTCGGCGGCGAGGCGGACGGCCTTCCGGACGCGCGGGTCGTCGAAGGGCTTGAGCTTCTGGTTCATGGAGAAGGAGAGCGCGTTGGAGTTGGCGATGCCGCCGCGCTGGATCTTGATCTCCGCGTTGCCCTTCTCCGCCTGGGCACCCGTGGCGCTGATGCCCACCGCGTAGTCGATCTGACCGTCCTTCAGGGCGGCCAGACGGGCCGCGGGTTCGGCGATCCGGTTGATCTCCAGGCTGCGGATGGAGGGTGCGCCGCCCCAGTACGTGGTGTTGGCCGAAAGCCGCACGATGCGCGCGTCGCTCTTGTCGAACTTGTACGGTCCCGAGCCGACGGGCTTGCTGAAGTCCTTCGTGCCCTCCGGGAAGATCACCGAGAAGACGGCGAGCACCGCCTCCTTGAAGTCGCCCCGCGCCCGCTTCAGCGGGACCTCGAGCGTGCGCTCGTCGACGACCTTGATCGTGGCGGTGTCGACGTCGGCGTAGACGGACGCTCGGTTGCTCGGCGGAGCCGCCAGCGTCTTCATGCTGTAGGCGACATCCGCGGCCCGCACCTTCTTGCCGTTGTGGAAGTTCACCCCCTCGCGGAGCTTGATCGTCCACCGGGTCGCGTCCGCGTTGGGCTCGACCGACTCGGCGAGCTTCAGCTTGTACGCGCTCCCCTCCAGCGCCACCAGGGGGTCGAAGACGTGCGCGGCGACGATCGAGCTGGCACCCGCGCTCACCGAACGGGGGTCGAGCCCCGTGGTGTTGGTGGCGTCCGCAGCGGCCACCCGCAGCACCTCGACCGTCGGCTTGTCAGCGGACTTCGTCCCACCCTCCGCTGTGGAACAGGCCGAAACACCCAGCACACTGGCGGCGACGGCAACCAGCGCCGAGGTCCTGACCGTGCTCCGGAACACCGGACCGACGGCTTGCTTCATAACTGACCATTCCTCACATACGCGGCGACGACAACCGGCCTGAAATGGTTGTCGAGCCGCACTATCGGCCTCCCTCGCCGTGCCCGTCTGCGCAAATGTGCGCGTCCCGAGTGCTTGATCGCGGACGAGGACGCCCGAGCGACAGCGGTCGACAGCGACGGCAAGATGATGGGAGAAGAGGACAGCACCGGCGTCAGGATGATCGACGAGGTCCAGCTGGAGCGGGTCCGACTGGACCTGCACGCGAAGCTCGGCGAGCCCGAGATCAAGACCACACCGAAGGGCAACATCGAGGTGTGGCAGCTGTCCGATGATCCGAAGGCGACCGTCACCTACCGGTCGTTCAGCAGATCAGGTGGAGCAACCATCGACTACAACGGTGTGGACGGTCTGGACATGAAACGATTCCACATTCCGCAACACGGAGAAGACTGAGTGATGGTGAATCAGGACGCGTACCGAGGCGAGCTGGAGTATCTGACCCAGTACGCGCACGACGACTGGATCGGCTTCTCGGTCGTCAGCGGTTCCGTGGGCAGCGTTCTTGGGCGCGGCGCCTCGTTCGAGGAGCAGCTCGCTCTCCTGCTGCGCATCATCGGCGACCTGTACGACGCCGGAGTGCGGGCCGGGGAGCTGACGGAGTCGGCGGCAGAGCCCTTCCTGCCGTGGCGCCTGGAGAAGGCCGACGCCCTCGCGCGGATCGCAGCGGAGGTGCGACACCTGTCCCGGTTGCCCGATTCCGGTGACATCTGCTGGTTCACGGTGCCGTAATGCCGCAACTACCCCCGAGGAAGGCCGCCTTCCCGGCATAAACGGGCAGATGCGTCGCCAGTCCCAACCGCCGACCCCGAGCCGTGGCCTCCAGCCCGGTTGGTTCTGGACACCGACGTCGATCACCGCCTCGCAGTCCGCGCGCGTCGGTTGGCTCGACCCATGGTGTGCGCATCGTCATCGGAACCGATACGGTGCCACCCCAGGCAGGACGACCAGGAGCGCTACCGTCAGGTCGTCGAGCGGCCATGGGCCGCACTTGCTCACACCAGGCCGAGCGACCGCAGCGCGCGGCGCTGGGCAGCGGTCGGCCACACCGGCCAGAAGACGTAGCAGACCCCGCCCGTACCGCTTCTGACCTTGCCGTTCGCGTCGTACCGCTTCGTGCGCAGCCAGATGTTCTCCCACTCGCTGCGGGCGTAGACCCGGCGGACGGCCTCGTTGCTCGGGGACGCGGGGTCGTTGGCGATCACGTCGCCCGTCTCCGTGAAGCCGATCACGGTCATCAGGTGGCCCGAGGTGCCGTAGCCAGCGCCGGTGAGTTCCTCCTTGCGGAAGGACTGGGACGTTATGGCCGGAATACCCGCCCGGATCAGGGTCTCCAGGTCCGTGAGCGAGCTCAGTCGGGTGACCACCGCGTTCATCCCGGGGTAGGTGGCGGCGTACGCGGCGTTGAAGGGCCAGTTGCCGCAGCCCTCGTACTGGTGGTCGTAGGTGAAGCGGGCCGCGTGGCAGACCTGGGGGTCGGCGAAGTCAGGGTTCACCCAGGCGAGGTCCTCGGCGCGGGGCCCGCGCCCCCAGTACTCGACGATCATCTGCGAGGAGGTCGGGCTGCACCAGGCCTCGCCGCCGTTGTCGTACTCCGGGTACTGGCCGACATGGGTGTTCTGGGAGTAGCGCGGCACCGCCAGTTCGCGGGCGAGGCCCGGTGTCGAGGCGGGCACGGTGAAGCGGTCGGGGATGTCGGAGGCCATCGCGCCGAGCCGCCACACGGTGGGCGTGAGCCGGGTGCCCGGGGTGCGGTACAGGGTCAGCCGCAGCTGGTGGGAGGCGAGCCGGAGGCCGCTCGCGGGATCGTCCACGGCGAAGGTGTCGGTCCAGACCGAGCTGCGGCCGTCGCTCTGGTCGTCGACCGAGGTGCGCCGGATGTCGCCGTCGCCGGACGCCCAGCGGCCCAGCACGTACCAGGGCGTCGCGGTGGCGTCGGTGTAGGTGCCGCGCAGCTCGATCTGGATCCAGGTGCCGGGCGGGGTCTGCGCGTTCCAGGAGGCGATGACCTCTGTGGCAGGGACGGAGGAGGTGTGCACCGGGGAGGTCCAGGTCGCGTACTCCCAGGTGGAGACCGTACCGGTGTGCGGGTCGGCGTAGTCGGTGACGCCGACGGGGGTGCCGATCGCCAGGCCGGGGCGGCGGCCGAGGACGGGCCGGGCGCCGGCGTGGGTGCCGGTCCACCAGTCGGTCCAGGAGGTCCAGAAGCGGTTGTCGACGAGCGCGGGGCCCGGGACGGGACGGCGGGCCCTGTCGTCCGCGGTCGGGCGGCGGTCGCGGTCGTGCCCGGCGGGACGGCGCGCGCGGTCGTCCGCGGCGGCGGCCGGCGCGGTCGAGGCCACGGCGGTGCCCGCGACGGCGGCGAGGGCGGCGGCGAGGACGGTTCTACGCGGAGCGGAGTCGGTCATGAGCGGTGACGACCTCCAGTCGGGAGCGACGGATCGGAAGCGACCGATGGCGGCGAGGGCCGCGCGAGCGTGGACCACTATCGCCGGTCCCCGAGCGCTTCGGCCAGCGATTCGGCACGCGTCGCCGGACCAATATTGGTCTCCACCACTGGCAGCCCCACGCCCCTGACCTGCGATGGCTCCTGGCGGAATCGTTACGCTTGCCTCATGACCGAAGGGATCGACCTCGACCGCGCCGCCGCGCTGCGCGCCCTGCCGCCCTCCTGCGGGCCGGTCCGGCTGATCGCGGTCGACGGTCACGCGGGCTCCGGCAAGTCGACCTTCGCCGCCCGGCTGGCCGGCCGGCTCGACGCGCCCGTGCTCCACCTCGACGACCTCGCCAGCCACGCGGAGCTGTTCGCGTGGACCGGGCGGATGCGGGAGGAGGTGCTCCTGCCCCTCTCCCGGGGCGAGGCGGCGCGCTATCACCCGTACGACTGGAATCTGCGGACTTTCGGCGCACCCCGGGAGCTGCCCCCGGCGCCGGTCGTCCTGGTCGAGGGAGTCGGCGCGGGACGGCGGGCGCTGCGCCCCTTCCTGGCGGCGCTGCTGTGGATGGAGCGGGGCCCCGAGGAGTCCTGGGCGCGGGGCCGGCACCGGGACGGACCTGCGCAGAGCGACTTCTGGGACGGATGGACGGTGGCGGAGACTCGCCACTTCTCCGAGGACCCGTCGCGACCCTTCGCCGACACCCTGGTACGGGAGTGTCCAGGGGGATACGAATGGCTCGCTGGGCCCTCAGTGACAGCGGGCCCGAACCAGTTCATCACGGAGCGTGATATCGCTCGCACACGGAAATGAGTAGCCGAAAGGCCACTTCCGCAAGTGCTTCAACTCCGCTTGACCCAAGGGGCGTACAGGTCTTACGTTCTCAATGTGCGGCTTTTCGGAGCCGCCGCGGACGCGAAGCCCCCGGTTGTTCCCCCGTGATCGGGGGCTTCGTTCTGCCCTGATCATCCCTTTCTCCGCGCCGTCGACGACCTTGACGCTCACCCAGGGTCACGGGCCGGCGGATCATGCGCTTCTCCTTAATAGCGCCCCCTCTGCGCAGGTACGATGCCCTTCGGTGGGGTCAATTCCCGTCCACGAGAAGGCGGTTCTGTACGGCTTCCGGCGGGCACCCGCCAGCCGGGACAGCAAGCGGGGGCACGTTTTGTGGGGGACCCGATGGACATCGGCACGCAGGGCGGACCGGCCCCGGCCGAGCTCGCCTGGCTGCGGGGAGTCGACGCCTACACCATGGGCGCCTATCCGCAGGCGGAGGAAGAGTTCCGGACAGCGGTACGGATCGACCCCGGCATGGCGGACGCCTGGCTCGGGCTGCACGCGCTGCGGGTGGACACCACCACCGCGCTGCTGCGCATGTACCGCAACCGCGACCGGTTCGGCGAACAGCGCGCCCGTCACCGCCGGACCCTGAACTCCTGGTACTGGCTGGGCTGGTGGGTGCAGCCCGTTCTGGAGAGCCCGCGGGACCTGCTCCTCGCGCACGCCTCGCACTGGCTCGACGGCCGCCATGTGCCCGAACTGGACCGGGCGTTGGCGGGCCTTCCACCGGTCGACACCGATCCGCAGGTCCGCTTTCTGCACGCCTGCCGGTCGTATCTCGTCAAGGACTGGGACCAGTTGGTCCGGCACACCGAGACCCTGGTCGACGATCCCCTCCTCGGCATCGAGGCAGGTCTCTTCGGCGGGATGGCCCGGGTCCGCCTCGAGATGTACGGCCAGGCCGAACCGCTGCTCTCGGCCGCCCTGATGCGCTGCCGCAGCGAACAGCCGCAGCGCAAGGAGCTGCGCTACTGGCTGGCCAGGGCGCACGAGGGCACCGGGCGCAGCGCCGCCGCGCTCCCGCTCTACCGGGCCGTCCACCGGATCGACCCCGCCTTCATGGACACGGCGGCCCGGCTGGCGGCGATCACCGAGTACGACGGGTTCGAGGGGACGGACGAGACCGCCGGGCTCGCGACCGTCGCGCTCGGCGGGGTCGGTCAGGACACCGCCGCCGACGCGGCGCAGACCACCGACGTCGACGGCCCGGCCACCGACCCGCCGCGGCTCGGTACGGAGCCCCCGGCCCCGACGGCCCCGGCCGGACCGCCCGAGCCCCCCGACGTCGTACGGCAGAAGGCCTCCCTGCCCGCCCAGCCGGCCCCGCCGCGTTTCCCCGCGAGCCCCACCGACCCCGGGCTGCTCGCCGAGGCCCTCGCGGAGCTGGAGCGCATGGTCGGCATGGAACCGGTGAAACGGCAGGTCAAAGCCCTGTCGGCGCAGCTGGAGATGGCCCGGCTGCGCGCCGGGCAGGGGCTGCCGGTCCAGCCGCCGAAACGTCACTTTGTCTTCTCCGGCCCCTCGGGCACCGGGAAGACCACCGTCGCCCGCATCCTCGGCCGGGTCTTCTACGCGCTGGGGCTGCTCGGCGGGGACCATCTGGTCGAGGCCCAACGGGCCGATCTCGTCGGCGAGTTCCTGGGCCAGACCGCCGTCAAGGCGAACGAGCTGATCGACTCGGCCATCGGCGGGGTGCTCTTCGTGGACGAGGCCTACTCGCTCTCCAACACCGGCTACAGCAAGGGCGACGCGTACGGCGACGAGGCGCTCCAGGTCCTCCTCAAGCGGGCCGAGGACAACCGGGACCACCTCGTGGTCATCCTGGCCGGCTACCCGGAGGGCATGGACCGGCTGCTCGCCACGAACCCGGGGCTCTCCTCCCGCTTCACGACCCGGGTCGACTTCCCCTCGTACCGTCCGCTCGAACTCACCGCGATCGGCGAGGTCCTCGCGGCGGCGAACGGGGACGGCTGGGACGAGGAGGCGCTGGACGAGCTGCGCTCGATCAGCGGGCATGTCGTGGACCAGGGCTGGATCGACGAGCTGGGCAACGGCCGCTTCCTGCGCACCCTGTACGAGAAGTCCTGCGCGTACCGCGACCTCCGGCTCGCGGGGTATCCGGGCACGCCGACCCGCGACGACCTCGCGACACTGCGCCTGGCGGACCTGATGCAGGCGTACGGAGAAGTCCTCTCGGGACGCCGAGGGCCGCAGGACCCCTCGGTGTGAACCGGCGCCGGACCCTCGATGTGAACCGGCGCCGGCACCCTCGACCCGACCGGCGCCGGACTCCGCGAGGGAGACCGGCGCCGGACGGAGTCCGCCTCAGGCCGTGAGCACCTGCTCCGCGGGCGCGCGGTGGGCGGGGTCGCGGACCTCGCCCACCAGCATCTCCAGGACGTCCTCCAGGGCGACCAGGCCGAGGACCCGGCCCGACCCGTCCGCCACCTGGGCGAGATGGGTGGCCGCGCGCCGCATCACGGTGAGCGCGTCGTCGAGCGGCAGCTCGGACCGGACCGTCGCCATGGGCCGCCAGACGTGCTGCGGCACAGCCCGTTCCCGTTCCTCCAGGTCCAGGACATCCTTGACGTGCACGAAGCCCATGAACGTCCCCCGCCCCTCGGCGCACACCGGGAAGCGCGAGTAGCCCGTGCGGACCGTCAGCTCCTCGATCTCCCGGGGCGTGACCGACGGGGTGACCGTCACCAGGGCAGCCGGGGTGATGAGGACGTCCGTGACCGGGCGGCTGCCCAGCTCCAGTGCGTCCCCGAGCCGCTCCTGCTCGACCGGGTCGAGCAGCCCCGCCTGGCCGGCGTCCGCCACGAGCCGGCCGAGCTGGGCGCTGGTGAAGACCGCCTCCACCTCGTCCTTCGGCTCGACGCGGAAGGCCCGCAGCACCAGACCGGCGCACGCGCCGAGCGCCCGGGTGACCGGCCCGCAGAGCCGCGCGAAACCGACCAGGGCGGGGCCGAGCCAGAGCGCGGTCCGCTCCGGCGCAGCCATCGCCAGGTTCTTGGGCACCATCTCGCCGATGACGAGGTGGAGGAAGACGACCGCGGCGAGCGCCAGCACATAGCCCAGCGGATGGATGAGCCCGGCCGGCACGCCGACGGCGTGGAAGACCGGTTCGAGGAGGTGCGCCACGGTGGGCTCGGCGACCGCGCCCAGGGTGAGGGAGCAGACCGTGATGCCGAACTGGGCGGCCGCCATCATGCGCGGCAGGTTCTCCAGGCCGTAGAGCACCTGGCGGGCCCGCTTGCCACCGAGCGGCTCGATCTGACTGCGGCGTACGGAGACGAGCGCGAACTCCGCGCCGACGAAGAAGCCGTTGGCCACCACAAGGAGGGCCGCGAACAGCAGTTGGAGCAGGCTCATCGGACCGCCTCCGCCGCCGTGGACGGTTCGGTGGTCCGGACGATCCGCACCCGCTCGGCGCGGTAGCGGTCGACCTGGCGCACCATCAGCCGCCAGCCGGGGAGTTCGGCGCGGTCGCCGGGGGCCGGGATGCGGCCGAGGAGATCCGCGACGAGTCCGGCGACCGTCTCGTACGGCCCGTCGGGCACGTCGAGCCCTATCCGGTGCAGGGTGTGCACCCGGCAGGAGCCGTCGGCCTCCCAGGCGGGGTGGCCGTCCTCGGCGGCGACGGCGGCCAGTTCGGGCCGCTCGTCGGCGGCCGTGTCGTGCTCGTCGCGGACCTCGCCGACGAGCTCCTCCACGATGTCCTCCAGGGTGACGACACCGGCCGTGCCGCCGTACTCGTCGACGACGACGGCGATCGGCTGCTCGCGCCGCAGCCGCTCCAGGAGCGCCTGCGCGGGCAGGGTCTCCGGGACGAGCAGCGGCGGGACGGCGATCCGGCCGACCGTGGTGCGGTGGCGCTCCTCGGGCCGTACGGCGAGGGCGTCCTTGAGGTGGACCATGCCGACGATCTCGTCGATCCGCTCGCGGTAGACGGGGAAGCGGGAAAGGCCCGTCGCCCGGGTGAGGTTGAGGACGTCGGCGGCGGTGGCGTCGGACTGGAGGGCGCTCATCCGCACCCGCGGTGTCATGGCCTCCTTCGCGGTGAGTCCGCCGAGCGTGAGGGTCCGTACGAAGAGATCGGCGGTGTCCTGTTCCAGGGCGCCCGCCCGGGCCGAGTGCCGGGCCAGCGCGACCAGCTCGCCGGGGGTGCGGACGGAGTCGAGTTCCTCGGTGGGCTCGACTCCGAACAGCCGGACGAGCCGGTTCGCCACCCGGTTGAGCAGGGCGATGACCGGGCGGAGGAACGAGGAGAAGACGTGCTGCGGCCCGGCGACGAACCGGGCCACCTGGAGGGGGCGCGAGACCGCCCAGTTCTTCGGGACGAGTTCGCCGACCACCATCTGGACGGCGGAGGCGAGCAGCATCCCGACCGCGACCGCGATCGCGGAGACCGCGCCGTCGGGCAGTCCCGTCGCGGTCAGGGGTCCGTCGAGGAGCTGGGCGAGCGCGGGCTCGGCCAGCATGCCGACGACGAGGGAGGTGATGGTGATGCCGAGCTGGGTGCCGGAGAGCTGGAAGGACAGCTCGCCGAGCGCCTTGACGACGGTGCGGGCCCGCCGGTCACCGGCGGCCGCGGCCCGTTCGGCCTCGGGGCGTTCCACGGTGACGAGACCGAACTCGGCCGCCACGAAGAAGCCGTTGGCGAGGATCAGGAGGAAGGCTGCGGCGAGCAGCAGAAGGGGGATGATCATGCCGCCGCCTCCGTGGAGAGGGCGGCGCGGGTACTACCGGACTTTCCGTCCATTGCCGGAGGGAGTCACTCCTCGGTTCGCAGGGTGGCCCCGCGGGCCGCCGGCGGCGGCCTTGCACATGCGAGGCGGTGGTGCCGCTGGGCACCACCGCCTCCAGATTAGTCACGGGACCCCCGCCGGGGGCAGGGGGTCGGCCCCGTATGGGGGATCCGTCCGGGCTCCGTCGGGGATCCTTCCGGGCTCCGTCGGGGATCCGTCCGGGCTCAGCCCGCGTCCGGCCCGGTGCCGCGGCTGTCGGCCAGGGCGCGCAGGGCGCGGGCGTCCCGGATGGCCTGTTCGCGGGCGATGCCGGGCTGGATGCCGAGCGCGGGCATGCTGGTGCCGTCGCTGAGGTCGAGGAAGACCCAGGGATCGCCGGGGCGCAGATTGACCTGGAGGATCTCCGCCCAGGCCAGCCGGCGGGTCCGGGTGATGTTGACGACCGTGACCCCGCTGTCGTCGGCGACGACCTTGGGGCGGCTCAGCATCACGAGGACACCGAGGAAGAGCGCGCCGACGAAGATGAAGCTGACCCGCTCCGCCGGGCTGAGCCGCTCCAGCATCAGCGTGACGGCGGTGATGACGGCGAACATGACCGTCCCGACCGTCAGCAGGACCGCGCGGGTCCGGCCCGGCCGGAAGGTGACCGGGAGGGCGGGCAGGGTGGGCGTCGGAGCGTCGGACATCGCTGTTCCTCGGTGCGTACGTCGGTGCCGGGCGGTCAGAGACGGCAGGCGTGGATCGCCGTCGTCAGGATCGCGCGGGCACCCAGCTCGTACAGGTCGTCCATGATCCGCTGCGCCTCCTTGGCGGGGACCATGGCACGGACGGCGACCCAGCCCTCGTTGTGCAGCGGCGAGATGGTCGGCGACTCCAGGCCCGGGGTGAGGGCGACGGCCTGCTCCAGGTGCTCGGCGCGGCAGTCGTAGTCCATCATCACGTAGCTGCGGGCCACCAGGACGCCCTGGAGGCGGCGCAGGAACGTCTGGACGCGGGCGTCCTCGGTGCCGGCGCCGGACTGCCGGATGACCACGGCCTCGGAGGTGAGGATCGGGTCGCCGATGACCTCCAGGCCGGCGTTGCGCAGGCTGGTGCCGGTCTCGACGACGTCCGCGATGATCTGGGCGACGCCGAGCTTGATGGCGGTCTCGACGGCGCCGTCGAGGTGGACGACGGAGGCGCCGATGCCCTGGTCGGCGAGGTGCTTGGCGACGATGCCCTCGTAGGAGGTGGCGATCGTCATGCCGTGGAAGTCCTCGGGGCCCTTCGCGGTGCCCGGGCGGGTGGCGTAGCGGAAGGTCGAGCGGCCGAAGTTCAGCGGGAGGATCTCCTCCGCGTCGGCTCCCGAGTCCAGCAGCAGGTCACGGCCGGTGATGCCGATGTCCAGCTTGCCGGAGGCCACGTAGATCGCGATGTCCTTCGGGCGCAGGTAGAAGAACTCGACCTCGTTCTCGGGGTCGATGACCACGAGCTCCTTGGACTCCTTACGCTGGCGGTAGCCGGCCTCATGGAGCATCGCCGACGCAGGTCCGGACAGTGAACCCTTGTTGGGGACGGCGATGCGCAGCATGGGGAGAGCTTCCTTTGCCTGGGGAGTGTTCGGGGAGGGGGTGGTGCGTGGACGTGCGCTCAGGGGCGGTACGTCAGAGGTGGGCGTAGACGTCGTCGAGCGAGATCCCGCGGGCGACCATCATCACCTGGACGTGGTACAGCAGCTGCGAGATCTCCTCGGCGGCGGCTTCCTTGCCCTCGTACTCGGCGGCCATCCAGACCTCGGCGGCCTCCTCGACGACCTTCTTGCCGATGGCATGGACGCCCTTGTCCACCAGTTCCGCGGTACGGGAGGTGGCCGGGTCGCCGTTCTCGGCCTTGAGCTTGAGCTCGGCGAAGAGCTCTTCGAAGGTTTTAGGGGTTCGGTTCGCCATGATGGTCCTAAGAGTACGGGGTGCCTGGCTGCTACTCAGCGCCAGGGTTCGCTGACCGTCCGCAGGGTGGTCGCGGTGGCGACGGCGGCGGTGACGGCCTCGTGGCCCTTGTCCTCGGTGGATCCTTCGAGGCCTGCCCGGTCGAGGGCCTGCTCCTCGTTGTCCACGGTCAGGACACCGAATCCGACGGGTACGCCGGTGTCGATCGAGACCTGGGTGAGGCCGTGGGTGACGCCCTGGCACACGTACTCGAAGTGCGGCGTTCCGCCGCGGATGACGACGCCGAGCGCCACGATGGCATCGTAGCCGCGACCGGCGAGTACCTTCGCCACCACCGGCAGCTCGAAGCTGCCGGGGACGCGCAGCAGGGTCGGCTCGTCGATGCCGAGCTCGTGCAGGGCGCGGAGCGCGCCGTCGACGAGGCCGTCCATGATCTTCTCGTGCCACTGGGCCGCGATGACGGCCACTCGCAGGTCGCCGCAGTTCTTCACGCTGAGGACGGGTGCGCCCTTGCCGCTCATGTCTCTCCCTGTTGGGTGCTGATCTGTTCCGTACTGATCGCTGGCTTACTGGTTGCCGCAGGTGGACGCGGTGGTGGCGTCCAGCCAGGGCAGGTCGTGGCCCATCCGGTCACGCTTGGTGCGCAGGTAGCGGAGGTTGTGCTCGCCCGCCTGGACCGGCATGGCCTCGCGGCCCTGGACCCGCAGGCCGTGCCGGGTGAGGGCGTCGATCTTGTCGGGGTTGTTGGTCATCAGGCGCAGGCTGCGGACGCCGAGGTCGCCGAGGATCTGGGCGCCTGCCGCGTAGTCGCGGGCGTCGGCGGGCAGGCCCAGCTCCAGGTTGGCGTCGAGGGTGTCGCGGCCGCGCTCCTGGAGCTCGTACGCGCGCAGCTTGGACAGCAGGCCGATGCCGCGGCCCTCGTGGCCGCGGAGGTAGACCACGACGCCGCGGCCCGCCTCGGTGATCCGGTCCATGGAGGCCTGCAGCTGGGGGCCGCAGTCGCAGCGCAGCGAGTGGAAGATGTCGCCGGTCAGGCACTCGGAGTGGACCCGGACCAGGACGTCCTCGCCGTCGCCGATCTCGCCGTGGACGAGGGCGACGTGCTCGACGCCGTCGACGGTGGAGCGGTAGCCGTACGCGGTGAAGTCGCCGTGCGCGGTCGGGAGCTGGACCTCGGCCTCGCGGCGGACGGTCGGCTCGGAGGAGCGGCGGTACGCGACGAGGTCCTCGATCGAGATGATCGTGAGGCCGTGCTTGCGGGCGAACGGGACGAGCTCGGGCAGTCGCAGCATCACGCCGTCCTCGCCGGCGATCTCCACGATGGCGCCGGCCGGGCGCAGGCCCGCGAGGCGGGCGAGGTCGACGGCGGCCTCGGTGTGGCCGTTGCGGACCAGGACGCCGCCGGCCTTGGCACGGAGCGGGAAGATGTGGCCGGGGCGGACGAAGTCACCCGGCTCGTGGGCGCCGCTCGCGAGCATCCGCAGGGTGGTGGCGCGGTCGGCGGCGGAGATGCCGGTGGTGACGCCGTGGGCGGGCGAGGCGTCGACGGAGACGGTGAAGGCCGTGCGCATCGACTCGGTGTTGTGCTCGACCATCTGCGGGAGCTGGAGCCGCTCCAGTTCGTCGCTCTCCATGGGCGCGCAGATCAGGCCGCGGCACTCGCTCATCATGAAGGCGACGACCTCGGGGGTGGCCTTCTCGGCGGCGATGACGAGGTCGCCCTCGTTCTCGCGGTCCTCGTCGTCGACGACGACGACCGGGCGGCCGGCGGCGATGTCGCGGATGGCCTGCTCGACCGGGTCGAGAGCGAGGTCGGTGACGTCCCACACGGGCAGCGCGCTCATGCGTGTGCTCCTTCCAGAGCCGAGGGAGCGGTACGCGTCCGGAGCCACCAGTCGCGCATGCCCCAGATGACGAGGGCGAAGTAGATGACGTAGACCAGGCCGGAGAAGGCGAGGCCGCTGTTGAAGGCGAGGGGGACGCCGACGAGGTCGACGAGGAGCCAGGCGAACCAGAACTCCACCAGGCC
Source organism: Streptomyces sp. NPDC047981 (assembly GCF_040653315.1). Classification (NCBI taxonomy): domain Bacteria; kingdom Bacillati; phylum Actinomycetota; class Actinomycetes; order Kitasatosporales; family Streptomycetaceae; genus Streptomyces; species Streptomyces sp. NPDC047981. The sequence goes on from NZ_JBEZNQ010000036.1 coordinate 64,205, forward strand.
GCGGGCCTGGGCGACCATCGCAACGAGGGTGCCGACGAAGATGTACGCGTCGGCCCAGGGGGACCAGGAGAGCGACGGGTAGAGGGTGAAGAGGCCGCCGACCGCGAGGGTGCCGAGCACGGCGCCCGCGAGGAGGTAGCCGCGCTCCTTCCAGCTGGCGAAGCGGACGGCGATGGAGCCGTCCTGGGCCTGCTGCCGGCCGCGGTTCCACTGCCACCAGCCCCAGGCGGCCACGCCGATGACCAGGAGCTGCTTGCCGACACCGCCGCTGAGGTGGGCGGAGGCGTAGGCGCCGACCAGGATCACGCCGGAGAGCAGCTGGGCGGGCCAGGTGAGGATGGAGCGGCGCCAGCCGAGCGCGAGGGCGATGAGTCCGATCGTGTTGCCGATCATGTCGGACCACATGATGTGCTGGTCGAGGACGGTGAACGCCTCGGAGTTGAGCCAGTTCACTTGAGGTTCCCCCCGGCGTTCGGGCCGAGCAGCCGCTCGACGTACTTGGCGATGACGTCCACTTCGAGGTTGACCGGGTCGCCGCTCTTCTTGATGCCGAGCGTGGTCAGGGCGAGCGTGGTGGGGATGAGGCTGATGGTGAACCAGTCCTCGGCGGCCTCGACGACGGTGAGGCTGACGCCGTCGACCGTGATCGAGCCCTTCTCGACGACGTAGCGCGAGAGGTGGGCGGGCAGGGCGACCTTGACGATCTCCCAGTTCTCGGAGGGCGTCCGGTCGAGGATCGTGCCGGTACCGTCGACGTGGCCCTGGACGATGTGGCCGCCGAGCCGCTCGCCGACGGCCATGGGGCGCTCCAGGTTGACCCGGGAGCCGACGTCGAGCGCGCCGAGGGAGGACCGCTTCAGGGTCTCGGCCATCACGTCGGCGGTGAACTCGCCGTCGCCGTGCTCCACGACCGTGAGACAGACACCGTTGACGGCGATGGAGTCGCCGTGCTTGGCGCCTTCCGTGACCAGGGGGCCGCGCAGGCGGAAGCGGGAGGCGTCGGCCAGCTTCTCGACGGCGGTGACCTCGCCCAGTTCTTCGACGATTCCGGTGAACACGGTCAGGCTCCCTTGAGGGTCGCGGTGATACGGAGATCGGGTCCGATGCGCACGGTCTCGGTGATGTCGAGCCGCAACGCTTCGGTGATCGTGGTGATTCCGGCGTCGGCGAGGGCGTGCGGGCCCGCGCCGAGGAGGACCGGGGCGAGGTAGCCGACGACCTGGTCGACGGCGCCCGCGCGGACGAAGGCGGCGGCCAGGGTCGGCCCGCCTTCGAGGAGGACGGAACGGACGCCCTGCTGGTGGAGCATGGCGAGGAGTTCGGTGAGGTCGAGGCCGCCGCCGGGGGCGCGGGACAGCCGCCACGTCTCGGGGAAGTGGACGGTCTCCTCCACGAGCATGTCCTCGGCGACCGCGATCACGGTGCGGGCCGCGTCGTCCAGGACCCGGGCGCCGGGCTTCACAGCGCTCGCCTCGGTGTCGACGACCACCCGGAGCGGCTGGACGGCGCCCTCGACGCCGCGGACGGCGAGGTGGGGGTCGTCGGCGCGGGCGGTGCCGGAGCCGACGACGACGGCGTCGGCCTCGGCGCGCAGCCGGTGGACGTCGGCGCGGGACTCGGCGGACGTGATCCAGCGGGAGGTGCCGTCGGCGGCGGCGATACGGCCGTCGAGGGTGGCGGCGTACTTCCAGCGGACGAAGGGGCGGCCGAGGCGTACGGAGGTGAGCCAGGCGAGGTTGCCGGCCTCGGCCTCGTCGGCGAGCAGCCCGCCCTCGACCTCGACCCCGGCCGCGCGCAGGGTGTCCGCACCGCCCGTGGCCTGCGGGTTCGGGTCACCGACCGCGTAGACGACGCGGCGCACACCGGCGTCGATCAGCGCCTGCGCGCAGGGGCCGGTGCGGCCGGTGTGGTTGCAGGGTTCGAGGGTGACGTAGGCGGTGGCGCCGCGGGCGCGGTCGCCGGCCTCGCGCAGGGCGTGGATCTCGGCGTGCGGGCCGCCCGCCCGCTGGTGGTAGCCCTCGCCAACGGGCTGTCCCGAGGCGTCGAGGAGGACGCAGCCGACGACCGGGTTGGGGCTCGCGGAGCCGAGGCCGCGCGCGGCGAGCGCGACGGCGCGTCGCATGGCGGTGATGTCGGCGTGCTCCGCCACCGGGTCCTCCTGCCTCTTCGGGCACGGACTCCGGGGCCTGTCGATGACGACAGAGAGCGGGTACGACGGTTCGCACGGGGGTGCCGAGGCCGGACACACCGGTCGCCGAGAAGGACGACCAGCGGCGATACGGCCGACAGCGCCCTCGGAGAAGGGTCGCCCGCCGCGCACTGCCTCCCATCCGGACTTTCACCGTCGGTCCAGGAATTTCACCTGGTCAACCGGCCGCTGGCTGCGGACGGGTCGCGGACTATACCGCCGGTTCGGAATTACACCGACCCCGGAGTGCGCTGCTGCTGATACAGGGCCAGTGTGCCACGGCCGGTCGTCGGCCATGCGGGCGAGGGCCTGTGGGCTGGCTCACAGGGCATGAACCTTCCCTTCTTTGGTCCAGACCTATTGACGCACTGGTCTAGTCCTCTTAATCTCCGTGTCACCTCCGAGGAACGGCCCGTCGGTGTGCGCACTCCACGGGCCCAACACGACCCACCGCCTTGTTCGTTGTGTTTTTTTCGACCTCCCTTGGAGGAACCGATCGTGTTGTCCCCCACGAAGACGAGAGTGTCGCTGCTCGCGTCCGGCGCGGCCGTCGCCGGTCTGCTGATCAGCTCCCTCGCCGGTGGTGTCTCGTACGCCGCCGACAACGAGAGCTGTCGCCCGGACGGGCTGTACAAGACCCCGGGTGTCGACGTCCCGTACTGCTCGGTCTACGACACCGAGGGCCGCGAGAAGATGGGCGCGGACCACCAGCGCCGCGTCATCGGCTACTTCACCGGCTGGCGCACCGGCAAGAACGGCGAGCCCGCCTACCTCGCCAACAACATTCCGTGGGACAAGATCACCCACATCAACTACGCCTTCGGACACGTCGGTTCCGACAACAAACTGTCCGTCGGGGCGGACGGGCCGAACAACGCCGCCACCGGGATGACCTGGCCGGGTGTCGCGGGCGCCGAGATGGACCCGGGCTTCGCCTACAAGGGCCACTTCAACCTGCTGAACAAGTTCAAGAAGCAGCACCCGGACGTCAAGACGCTGATCTCGGTCGGCGGCTGGGCGGAGACCGGCGGCTACTTCGACGACAACGGCACCCGGGTGAACTCCGGCGGCTTCTACTCGATGGCCACCAACGCCGACGGCTCGGTCAACCAGGCCGGTATCGACACCTTCGCGGACTCGGCCGTCGCCTTCATCAAGAAGTACGGCTTCAACGGCGTCGACATCGACTACGAGTACCCGACGACGATGAAGGACGCGGGCAACCCGCTCGACTGGCAGCTCGCCAACGCCCGCCGCGCGGGCCTGGTCAAGGGCTACGACGCCCTGATGAAGTCCCTGCGCGAGAAGCTGGACCGGGCCGGCGCCGCCGACGGCAAGCACTACCTGCTGACCGTCGCCGCGCCCTCCTCCGGCTACCTGCTACGCGGCATGGAGACCTTCCAGATGCAGAAGTATCTGGACTACGTCAACATCATGTCCTACGACCTGCACGGCGCCTGGAACGAGTACGTCGGTCCCAACGCCTCGCTCTTCGACGACGGCAAGGACGGCGAACTGGCCGCCGCGGGCGTCTACGGCTCGCAGCAGTACGGCGGTGTCGGCTACCTCAACACCGACTGGGCCTACCACTACTTCCGCGGCTCGATGCCGGCCGGCCGGATCAACATCGGCCTGCCGTACTACACCCGCGGCCACAAGAACGTGCAGGGCGGCACCGACGGCCTGTGGGGCAAGGCCACCGCGACCACCTGCCCGGCGGGCGCGGGTCTGACCAAGTGCGGTGACGGCGCCGTCGGCATCGACAACCTGTGGCACGACAAGGACACCAACGGCGTCGAGTCGCCGGCCGGTTCCAACCCGATGTGGCACGCCAAGAACCTGGAGAAGGGGATCGTCGGCGACTACGTCACGCAGTACGGCTTCCCCGCGAACACCACGCTGACCGGCACCTACGCCCGCAAGTACGACTCGACCCTGGTCGCGCCGTGGCTGTGGAACGCGCAGAAGAAGGTCTTCCTCTCCACCGAGGACGAGCAGTCGGTGGCCGCCAAGGCCGACTACGTGGTCAGCAAGGGCATCGGCGGCACGATGGTCTGGGAGATGGCCGGCGACTACGACTGGAACGCCGGCAAGGGCCAGTACGAGATGGGTGACACGCTCACCTCGCTCATGTACGACAAGTTCAAGGCGGCCACCCCGTACGGCGCGAAGAAGTCCAACGCCACGCTGCCGACCCAGGCCGTGAACGTGGGCGTGGAGTTCACCGAGTTCAAGCTGGGCGACTCCAACTACCCGATCACGCCCAAGCTGAAGATCACCAACAACACCGCGACCACCCTGCCGGGCGGCACGGAGTTCCAGTTCGACTACTCCACCGCGGCCCCGGCCAACGCCTCCGACCAGTCCGGCTTCGGTACGAAGGTCATCAGCAGCGACCACACCGGGAACAACGTGGGCGGTCTGAAGGGCGACTTCCACCGGGTCTCGCTGAAGCTCCCGGCCTGGCAGACGCTGGCCCCCGGCGCCTCGGTGGACCTGGCGTTCAACTACTACCTGCCGGTGTCCACGCCGTCGAACTGGACGGTCAACATCAGCGGTACGACGTACGCGCTCGCCGGCGACCTGGCACGCGGTGTGACGGTGGTGGAGCCGGGCACGACCACCCCGCCCACGACGCCGCCGACCACGCCGCCCACCACCCCGCCGACGACTCCCCCGACCACGCCGCCCACCACGCCTCCGACGGGTGGCACGTGCACCGCTCCGGCGTACGTGGCCGGCACGGTCTACAACGGCGGCGCCGAGGTCTCCCACAAGGGCCACAAGTGGAAGGCCCAGTGGTGGACGCAGAACGAGGAGCCGGGCACGACCGGCGAATGGGGCGTCTGGAAGGACCTCGGCGCCTGCTGACGCCCTGATCCCCTCCCCGTAAGCGCCCGGCGGCGGTTCTCACGGCCCTTGCCGCCGCCGGGTCCTCCACTCTTCGCCGCGGTCCGCATGTGCGGGCCGCGGCGAAGGCGTTCACCCTGGAACCATGACCACGTTTCTGGTGACCGGAGGTACGGGGACGCTCGGCCACCCCGTCTGCGAACGACTGCGCGGGGCCGGCCACGAGGTGCGCGTCCTCAGCCGGCACGCGCCGCCGTACGCGGTCGACCTGCGCAGGGGCGGGCCGCTCCTGGACCGGGCGGTCCGGGGCGTGGACACGATCGTCCACTGCACGAACATCCTGCGGGGCGACGACCAGGCGGTCCGCAACCTCCTCGACGCCGCGCGCCGGGCCGAGGTCCGGCACCTGGTCTACATCTCGATCGTCGGCGTGGACCGGGTGCCGCTGCCGTACTACAAGGCCAAGTGGGCGGCGGAGCGGCTGATCGAGCAGTCGGGCGTCGACTGGACGATCCTGCGGACCACGCAGTACCACGACCTGATCCTGCGGCTCCTGGCCGGCCTCGCGAAGCCGCCGGTGATGCTGGTCCCCAAGGACGTGCCGGACCAGCCGATGGAGGTCACGGAGGCCGCCGAACGCCTCGCGGAACTGGCCCAGGGTGAGCCCGCGGGCCGGGCGGAGGACATGGGCGGCCCCGAGGTCCGTACGTTCGCCGAACTCGCGGCCGCGTATCTGAGGGCGACCGGGACGGAGCGCAAGGTCGTGGAGGTCCCGCTCGCGGGCAAGGCCTACCGGGGGCTGCGCGACGGCGGCCACCTCGCCCCGGAGCAGGCGGTGGGCCGGGTGACCTTCGAGGAGTTCCTGCGGACCCGGTTCGGCGAGCCCCCGCACGAGACCTCTCAGGGGAAGAGCGCGTCCTGAGCCGCGTCGCGGGCGGCGAGCAGGGCGCCGCGCAGAACCGCTGTGTCGCCGAGGGTGGTGGCGCGGACCTCCGTACGGAGCGGGGAGAGCCGGGCGACCTCGGCCTCGACGCGGGCGGCGAGTTCCGGGCCGCCCAGATGGCCGGTCCGGCCGCCGAGGACCACGCAGCCCGGGTCCAGGACCGAGGCGACGGCGGCCGCGCCGACCGCGAGCCGGCGGGCGAGGGCGTCCAGGAACGGGCCGTGCCCGGAGGAGAGCGCGGCGGCCGGGTCGAGGCCGTGCTCCCTGGCGAGGGCCTCCACCGCGGCCGTGCAGGCCAGCTCGTGGAAGCCGCCCTCGCAGCCGGTGGCCGAGGGCAGCCCGGAGGTCCCGGGCACCGGCAGGAACCCGAGTTCGCCCGCCCCGCCCGAGGCCCCGCGGCGCAGCCGGCCGTCCAGGACGACGGCCGCGCCGACCCCCTGGCCGAGCCAGAGCAGCACGAAGGTGTCCCGGTCGCGGGCGGCGCCGATCCGCTGCTCCGCGACGGCCGCGAGGTTGGTCTCGTTCTCGACGAGCACGGTCGCGGGCAGCCGTTCCTGGAGCGCGGCCATCAGCCGCCGGTGCCACTCGGGCAGCCCCGAGGAGTCCCGCAGCTCCCCCGTCGCCGGGTCGATCAGTCCGGGCGCGCCGACGACGACGCTGTGGAGCTGCTCCGCGCCCGCCGATTTCGCGGTCCGCTCCAGGAGCGCGACGGCCTTCTCGACGGCAGGACCGGTCCCGTCCTCCCCGCCGATCGGGGCCGATGCCTCGGCGAGCGTCGTCCCGAGCAGGTCGGCGACGGTGAGGGCCACGGAGTCGGTGCGCACGTCGAGCGCCGCCAGGTACGCGCGGTCGGCGACGATCCCGTAGAGCTTGGCGTTGGGGCCCCGGCGCTCCGCGCCGGACTCCCCCACGACGCCGACGAGCCCGGAGGCCCGGAGCCGCTCGACGAGGTCGGCGACGGTGGGCCGGGAGAGCCCGGTCAGGGTCTTCAGCTGAGTCGCCGTCAACGGGCCCTCGGCCTGGAGCAGTCGCAGGGCGAGCCGGTCGTTGAGGGCTCGGGCGGTGCTCGGGGATGCGGCCATGCCGGGATCCTCTCAGACGCGTGCGCACGGTCTTCGCCTTACCCACTATTTATCAGGCAGGGTTCCTGATAGTTTACCGCCCACCAACCGAGGGAGGGCACATGGCGGGCGAGACCGTCTTCACCACCGAACGACTGCGGCGGGCGCGGTTCGCCGTCGCCGCCGTCTTCTGCGTCCACGGCGCGGTCACCGGCAGCTTCGCCACCCGCATCCCGTGGATCCAGGACCACGCGGACGTCAGCGCGGGCCAGCTCGGTCTCGCCCTGGCCTTCCCCGCGATCGGCGCCTCGCTCGCGATGCCGCTGGCCGGCGCCATCAGCCACCGCTTCGGGGCCCGTACGGCGCTGCGCGGACTGCTCGCGCTCTGGACGATGTCCCTCACCCTGCCGTCGCTCGCCCCCAACATCTACGGGCTCTGCGCGGTGCTCTTCGTCTACGGCGCCACGGCCGGCATGTCCGACGTGGCGATGAACGCGCTCGGCGTCGAGACCGAGAACCGGCTCGGCAAGTCGATCATGTCGAGCCTGCACGGCATGTGGAGCGTGGGCGCGCTGATCGGCTCCGCCGCCGGCACCGTCGCCGCCCATCTGGGCGGGGACGCCCGGCTGCACCACCTGATCGCCGCGCTCGTGTTGACCGCGCTGGGCCTGCTCTTCTGCCAGGGCGTCCTCGACCTGCAGTCCACCCCGGAGGAGGAAGCGCCGCCGCGCTTCTCACTGCCCCCGAAGTCCGCCCTGATCATCGGCGCGATCGGCTTCTGCGCGGTGTTCGCCGAGGGCGCCAGCCTCGACTGGTCGGCCGTCTACCTCCGGGACGAGCTCGGCTCGTCGGCCGGTGTCGCGGCGGCCTCCACGACCGCCTTCGCGCTGACCATGGCCGTCGCCCGGCTCGCGGGCGACCGGGTGGTGGACCGGTTCGGCGCGGTGCGGACCGTACGGGTCGGGGGCGTCGCCGCGACCGCGGGCGGGCTGCTCGTGGTCCTCGCCCCGCACGCCGTCGTGGCGATGGCCGGTTTCGGACTCATCGGCCTCGGGGTCGCGGTCGTCGTACCGCTGGCCTTCGCGGCGGCCGGCAAGAGCGGCCCGAACCCCAGCCAGGCCATCGCGGGCGTCGCCACCATCACGTACACCTCGGGTCTCATCGCCCCCTCGGCCATCGGCGGCATCGCCGACGCGACCTCGCTGACCTTCTCCTTCGGCCTGGTCACGCTGCTCGCCCTCGGTCTGGTGGTCGGCGCCGGCGTGCTCCGCCCCGGGGGCGGGGCCACGACCGCCCCGGCCGCGAGCGGCAGCCCCGCGACGAGCTCAGGGAAGGTCTCGTAGCCCTCCGACCGGGCGTCGGGACCCCGGTGACCTGCGGCGCACTACCATGTGTCTGATCTTTTTCGGCCGATGTGCCGCTGTCTCGCGCGGCGGACCGGCCGGCCGTCATCGGAGAACTGGAGCGACCACATGAACCTCGGCGTGCGCTGGACCCTGCACGGCGACGGACGAACACCCGCTCCAGGCGCCGTCGTCCGCCCGGACGAGCGGCTCTCCTGGCCCCGTACGGCCGGCCTCGGCGCCCAGCACGTGGTCGCGATGTTCGGCGCCTCCTTCGTGGCGCCCGTCCTGATGGGGCTCGACCCGAACCTCGCCATCATGATGTCCGGCGTCGCGACGGTGATCTTCCTGCTCGCGACGCGCGGCACGATCCCGAGCTACCTGGGCTGCTCGCTCTCCTTCGTCGGGGTCGCCGCGGCCATCCGGGCCTCGGGCGGCGACAGCGCCACCGTCACCGGCGCGGTCCTCGTCGTCGGCTTGGTGCTGTTCGTCGCGGGCCTGGCGGTGCGGAAGTTCGGCGCGCGGATCATCCACGCGACGATGCCGCCGATCGTGACCGGCGCGGTCGTGATGCTGATCGGCTTCAACCTCGCCCCGGTCACCGCCGCCACCTACTGGCCGCAGGACCAGTGGACGGCGCTGCTGGTCATGCTCTTCACCGGCCTGGCCGTGGTCTGTCTGCGCGGATTCTGGTCGCGCATCGCGATCTTCCTCGGCCTGATCTTCGGCTACGCCATCTCCTGGGTCTTCGACCTGGTCTTCGGCAAGATCCACTCGATGTCGCCGAGCGGCGAGGTCACCGACCACTGGCGGCTCGACCTCTCCGGCGTCTCCCAGGCCGACTGGATCGGCCTGCCGTCCTTCCACGGACCGAGCTTCGAGTGGTCGGCGATCCTCGTCGCGCTGCCGGTCGTCATCGCCCTCATCGCCGAGAACGCCGGTCACGTCAAGGCGGTCGGCGAGATGACCGGGGACTCGCTCGACGACAAGCTCGGCACCGCCATCGCGGCCGACGGCGCCGCCTCGATGCTCTCCACCGCCGTGGGCGGCCCGCCGAACACCACGTACTCCGAGAACATCGGTGTCATGGCGGCCACCCGCGTCTACTCCACCGCGGCCTACTGGGCCGCGGCCGGCTTCGCGCTGCTCTTCGGTCTCTGCCCCAAGTTCGGCGCCGTGGTGGCCGCGATCCCTGGCGGGGTGCTCGGCGGCATCACGGTGATCCTGTACGGCATGATCGGCCTGCTCGGCGCCCAGATCTGGATCAACGCCAAGGTGGACCTGCGCAACCCGCTCAACCTGGTGCCGGCGGCGGCGGGCATCATCATCGGCGTCGGCGGGGTCAAGCTGACCTTCACCGACACCTTCGAGCTCGGCGGCATCGCGCTCGGCACGATCGTCGTCATCACCGGCTACCACGTGCTGCGCGCCTTCGCCCCGGCGCACATGAAGCAGCAGGAGCCCCTGCTCGACGCCGGCACCAGCTCGTACGAGAGCGGCATCGAAGGGGATTCCGCCACCAAGTCCTAGCCAGGTTCGCCCGTTCTGGGGAAGCCGGGCCGGAGGAGTTCCCTCCCGGGCCCGGCTGCTGGGACGCTGCTGCCCATGGCGCAGACGACGCAGATCGGGCAGTTCACCGCCGTCGACCCGGTGGTGGAGCGGATGCGGTCCATCCGGTCGGCCTGGCATCCCGCCGACGGGGTCGGCGTCTTCAACCGGGTCTATCTGACCGTCACGGAGGAGATCGGCCGGGCCATCGCCGCCGGCACGTTCGCCGACCGGCGGGCGGCCGCGACCCTCGACGTGCGCTTCGCCGAGCGCTACCTCGCGGTCGTCGACGCCGTCTCCACCGGCGCGCCCGCGCCGGCGTGCTGGCGCCCGCTCTTCCACTACCGGCGCCATCCCTGCGTACGGCCGCTGCAGTTCGCGCTGGCCGGGATCAACGCGCACATCGGGCACGACCTGGCGCTCGCCGTGGTCGACACCTGCCGGACGCTCGACTGCGCGCCGCGCGACCTGGAGGACGAGTTCGACCGGGTCGGCGACATCCTCGTGCTGCTCGAAGAGCGCATCAGGGAGGAAGTGATGCCGGGCCCGGACCTCTTGGAGATCACGGACCCGTTGACCCATCTGCTGGGCTGCTGGAGCCTCGACCGGGCCCGCGACGGAGCCTGGCTCGCGGCCCGCTCGCTCTGGCAGCTGCGCGAACTGCCCGACCTGGCCGAGGAGTTCACCGAACGCCTCGACCGGTCGGTGGGCCTGGTGGGGCGGATGCTGCTCACCCCACTGGCCGCCCCGAGGGGCTGAGGACGGTCAGTCCTCGGGGAGCTCGACCGGGGCGATCTCGTCGTAGACGTCGCCCGGGCCCGGGTTGGTGGCGTCGGTCGAGCCACCGAAGTGGTGCATGACGCCCCACACGGCGTTGAGCGCGGTCTGCACGGCGCCCTCGGCCCAGCCGGCCGTCCAGGAGATGTCGTCGCCCGCGAGGAAGATGCCCCGCTTGTCCTCCGGCAGCCGGTCCTGCATGAAGTGCGTGAACAGACGGCGCTGGTAGCGGTAGTGGCCCGGCAGGTTCGCCTTGAAGGCGCCCATGAAGTAGGGCTCGTTCTCCCAGGAGACCGTCACCGGGTTGCCGATGATGTGCTTCCGGATGTCGACCTTCGGGTAGATCTCGCCGAGCGACTTCAGCATGACCTCCATCCGCTCGTTCGCGGAGAGCGGCAGCCACTTGAGGCTGTCGTCGCACCACGTGTACGAGAGGCAGATCGTGGCCGGCTTGTCCGGGCCGTCGTCCAGGAGGTACGTGCCGCGGGTCATCCGGTCGGTCAGCGTCATCGACATGACGTCCCGGCCGGTCTCCTCGTCCTTGTCCAGCCAGAACGGCCGGTCCACGGGCACGAAGAGCTTCGAGGACTCCATGTAGTGGGTGCGCTCGATCGCCGTCCAGTGGTCGATCGGGAAGAGCGAGTCGTCGCACGCGATCTTGGAGAGCAGCATCCAGGACTGGGCCGTGAAGATCGCCGCCTGGAAGGTACGGATGTCACCGGAGGCGTCCGTGACGGTGATCCGGTTGCCCGCGGTGCGGTTGAGCCGGGTCACGGCCGGCTTCGGCTCGCCGTCGTGCAGGGACCTCAGGGAGGTGCCCTGTGCCCAGTGGACGATCTTCTCCGGCTCGCGCTCCCACAGGCGCAGCGGCAGCTGCTGCGAGCCGCCCACGATGCCGCGGTGGTGGTCGTCGGCCTCGGTGTAGACGACCCGGAGGATCTCCAGGATGGAGTTGGGGAAGTCGGTGTCCCAGCCGCCGGTGCCGAAGCCGACCTGGCCGAAGATCTCGCGGTGCCGGAAGGACTTGAAGGCCTCGGAGTCGCAGAGGAAGCCGTAGAAGGTCTGGTTGTCGAGCTTCTCGACGAGCTTGGACCAGATCTCGCGGATGCGCGGGACGTCCCGCTCGCGCATCGCCTGGTTCATGTCGGAGAAGTCGGCGCCCTCGTCCAGGCAGGCGTTCCACGCGTTCATGACGTCGCGGTAGACCTGCGGCAGGTCGTCCACGGTCTGCGCGTAGTGCGACTCGCCCTTGAGGTCGACGACGGTCGACGGGGTGGACTCGGCGAGCGGGTTCGGGAACGGCTGCGTCTCCAGGCCCACCAGGTCGATGTAGTGCTGGAAGGCGGTGGAGGAGGGCGGGAAGCGCATGGCGCCCATCTCCGCCGTGAGGCCCTCGGTGCCGGTGCCCTCGAAGCCGACGGTCCGCAGCCGGCCGCCGATCTGGTCGGCCTCGTAGACGACGGGCTTGAGGCCCATCTTCATCAGCTCGTACGCGGCGATGATGCCCGACAGACCGCCGCCGATGACGGCGACCTCGGTGCCGTGCTCGGTCGCGGGTATCTGGCCGAGCCCGGCCGGGTGGGCCAGGAAGTCGTCGTAGGCGTACGGGAAGTCCGGACCGAACATGGTGATCGGCGGCTGGCCGTCGCTGTGCGGGACGGCGGTCGTGGGCACCGTGGACGTCATGGGGTACGGACTCCTTGCGGGGAAAGCGGGAAGATCGAGAGGCGGAAGGGGGCGGCTCAGACGAGGGAGCCGTAGAGGCCCGGGCGCCGGTCGCGGAGGTAGGGGTTGTCCTTGCGCGAGGCGGCGAGGAGGGCGGGGTCGACGTCGCCGACGACGAGGTCCTCGCCGCGGCCCGCCCTGACCCGGGCGGTGCCGTCGGGCGCGGCCAGCGTGGACAGGCCGACGAACTCGAAGTCGCCCTCGGGGCCGGTCCGGTTGGCGTACGCGATGTAGAGCTGGTTCTCGAAGGCGCGCACGGGGACGACGGACTCGGGCACGACCTCGGCGGGGTGCATCAGCGCGGTCGGCACGAGGAGGAGGTCGGTGCCGGCCAGGGCGTGCGCCCGGACGTTCTCGGGGAACTCGACGTCGTAGCAGATCATCATCGAGATCTTGAGGCCGCCGAGCTCCGTCTGGGCGACGACGTCCTCGCCGGGCGTGAACCAGTGGTGCTCGAAGTCGCCGAAGAGGTGGGTCTTGCGGTAGCGCAGGAGGGTGGCTCCGTCGGCGCCGATGAGCTGGGCCGCGTTGTAGAGGACGCCGTGCTGCTCGGTGTCTCGCTCGGGGTAGCCGTAGCCGATGGCCAGGTCGTGGCGGGCGGCGAGGGCGGCGACGGCGCGCGCGGAGGGGCCGTCGGCCGGTTCGGCCAGACGGGCCATGTCGGCGCCGATGGCGTAGCCGGTGAGGAAGAGCTCGGGGGCGAGCAGCAGGTCGGCGCCCGCGGCGGCCGCGCGGGCGGCGGCCTCGTCGAGGACCTTGAGGTTGGCGGCCACGTCGCCGAGCTCACCGGAGCTCTGGAGCAGGGCGGTACGCAGCGCGGGCATGGACCATCCTCGATGGGTCGGAGTACAGGGGGAAGCCGTTAAAAACGGTACGGTTCCGTGCTCGGCCGGGACAAGGCGGGACCGTTGCGGACCGACCGTCGAACCGTTGCGCGATCGGCCACCGTCCCGGTGATTCGTTGCGTACGGCTCCGGCGGCGGTCGTACGGCCCCTCCGCCGCGCGGCGGAGCACGGACCGTTCCCCGGCCCGACGCCCTGGCGCGGCCCGGCCGGAAGAGTGGTGGTCGTCCGGTTGACCTGCCGAAAGGACCACCATGAACCGCCGTACGAAGATCGCCTCGCTGACCGCCGCCCTGCTGATCACGGCCGGCGCCGCGGGCTCCGCCGTCGCCTCGGGCGACGGCGGGGGCGGCAGCCGGGAGGCCGCCGCGCTGACGGGCACGGCCAAGCTGTTCCGGCCGGCCCCGGCCACCGACGACATCACCTTCACGTTCGACGCGCACCTGGCGCAGAAGGACCGCAAGGACCCGCAGGCGGCGACCGGCACCTTCCGGTTCAGCCACTACACGGAGGGCGGGGCGTACGGCGGCTACGCGGTCGCCAAGGTCGACTGCCTGGTCACCGGCGGCAAGGTCGCGGTGGTGACGGGGGTCATCCACGACACCGACCTGAAGGAGCTGCGGAACAAGCGGGTCGGCGTCACGGTGCACGACCTGGGGAAGCACGACCGGCTCGGCTACAGCTGGGTCGGCCGCGAGAGCGACCTGGAGGTGCCGCCCTGCCTCAGCTCGGCCCCCTTCGAGCAGGTCAAGGCGGGCACCGGCGACTTCAAGGTGCTGCCCTGGCAGCCTCCGTACAACTAGGTCACCCGGGACGACGAAGGGCGGCGCGGGAACCACGGCCCGCGCCGCCCTTCGTCCAGCCGCCCGCCGGGGCCAGGGCCTTTCCGGCCCTGATCCGCCGGACAGGCCCTACGCGGGCGAGCCCGAGGAGAAGCGCCGCAGCAGCGGCGAGAGCACCAGGACGGACTTGGTGCGCTCCACGAACGGCTCGCCCGCGATGCGCTCCAGGACGCGCTCGAAGTGGCGCATGTCGGAGGCGAAGACCTGGACGACGGCGTCCGCGTCGCCGGTGACGGTCGACGCGGACACCACCTCGGGGTACCGCTCCAGACCTCGCCGGATGTCGTCCGGCGAGGTGTTGTGGCGGCAGTAGATCTCGACGAACCCCTCGGTCTCCCAGCCGAGCGCCGCCGGGTCCACCCGTACGGTGAAGCCGGTGATGGCGCCCTCGGCCCGCAGCCGGTCCACGCGCCGCTTGACGGCGGGCGCGGACAGGCCGACGAGCGAACCGATGTCGGCGTACGAGCGGCGGGCGTCCTCCGCGAGGGCGTGGACGATGCGTTCGTCGAGGTCGTTGAGTCGCACTACGGGTGGATCACTTCTCTGTCTGGACGGCCCCGGCTTCGGTGGCCAGGCGGGAGCGGCGCATGCCGTACAGGAAGTAGAACACGAGGCCCGCGGCCATCCAGCAACCGAAGACCACCCAGGTGACCGAGTCCAGGCTGAACATGTTGTAGACGCAGAAGCCGAAGCCGAGGATCGGGAAGGTCCAGCCCAGCGGCACGCGGAAGGTGCGGTCCATGTCCGGACGGGTGCGGCGCAGCACGATCACCGCGATGTTGACCAGGGCGAAGGCGAACAGGGTGCCGATGCTGGTGGCGTCGACGAGCTTGCCCAGCGGGATCACGGAGGCGAGGGCGGCGCAGAACAGCGAGACGATGACGGTGTTCACGCGCGGGGTGCCGGTCTTGCCGCTGACCTTGCCGAAGACCTTGGGCACGAGGCCGTCGCGGGACATCGCGAAGAGCACGCGGGTCTGGCCGTAGAGGACGGTCAGCACGACGCTGGCGATCGAGATGACGGCGCCGGCGGCGAGCAGGGTGCCCCAGAACTTCTGGCCGCTGACGTCGTTCATGATCGCGGCGAGCGAGGCCTCGGAGCCCTCGAAGTCCTTCCAGTTCCACGCGCCGACGGCGACGGCCGCGACCAGGACGTAGAGGACGGTGACGATGAGCAGCGAGAGCATGATCGCGCGGGGCAGGTCGCGCTTCGGGTTCTTCGCCTCCTCACCGGCGGTGGAGGCGGCGTCGAAGCCGATGTACGAGAAGAAGAGGCTCGCTCCGGCGGCGCTGACGCCGGCCATGCCGAGCGGCATGAAGTCGGCGTAGTTGCCGGACTTGAAGCCCATGAAGCCGATGGCGCAGAAGAGGACCAGCGCGGCGATCTTCACGAACACCATGATGGTGTTGACGAGCGCGGACTCGCGGGCGCCGCCGAGCAGGAAGACCATCGCGAGCAGGACGACGATCAGACCCGGCAGGTTGAGGATGCCGCCCTCACCGGGGGCGGAGGAGAGCACGTCGGGGATGGTGACGCCGATCGTGCCGTCGAGCAGCTCGTTGAGGTACTCGCCCCAGCCGACCGCCACGGCGGCGACGGAGACGCCGTACTCCAGGACCAGGCACCAGCCGCAGATCCAGGCGACGAGTTCACCCATCGTTGCGTACGCATACGAGTACGAGGAACCCGCGACCGGTATGGAGCCGGCCAGCTCGGCGTAGGAGAGAGCCGAGAAGAGCGCCGTGAGACCCGCGATGACGAAGGCGATCGTGACGGCGGGGCCGGCCTTCGGGACGGCGTCGCCGAGGACGACGAAGATGCCGGTGCCGAGCGTGGCACCGATGCTGATCATGGTGAGCTGCCACATCGACAGCGAGCGGCGGAGCGAGCCGCCCTCACCCTGGCCACCCTCGGCGACCAGGCGTTCTACCGGCTTGCGCCGGGTCAGGGCGGAGAGCCCGGAGGTCTTGGGGACGGTCGGCTCGGTGGCCGGTGAGGCTGTGCCTTGATCCAGCACTGCGAAGGCTCCTTGATCGCTGCCTGTCGAAATGCGACGACCACGGCGGTACACGGGCAGCACGAAAGAGCCCGTGAGGGAAGGGGGAACCGCCGAGAAGGCGGTCGCCGCCACTCCTGGTACGAGGCATGAGCCTAAGCCCAGGCGCTTCGCGCTCGTAATGCAGGGTTGTTGCGCACCCACAGAAGATCATTGCGCGCTCGCGGCCCAGACGGGGAAACATTGCGCCCCACCGCATGAATCGGCACATTGGGGCCCGAACGGGGGTGTGAAGCGGGTCCGGCGCGCGCATTGACTCCTCGTGCCCGATGAACGACTCTGCGAGCCCTCGGCGTCCCCTCGATCGGAGGCTTCGGTGGGCTGGCTGGAACCCGCTCCCTTCCTGCGCGGCACGGCCTGGCTGGACGGCGGCCGGGCCGTCCGCGCCGACCCCGCCGACCTGGCCCGGCTGCCCCGGGACACCGCCGAGCGGGCGGCGCTGCCGATCGGCGTACGGGTGGAGTTCACGGCCTCGCCCGGAACGCACGCGGTCGAGCTGCGCTATCGCGCGGCCGTCCCCGGTCGCGGGGACGCGCTGGGCGCACTGCGGCACTGTTTCGCGCTCTGGCGGGACGGGGCCTGTGTGGGCGAGAGCTTCGCGGACCCGGCGGCGGAGGCCACGGTCGCGCTCGAACTCCCGCCCGAGGGAGGGACGTTCGCGGTCCATCTGCCGGAGAGCCAGTCTCCGGTGGTGCTCGGGCTGCGGGCGCGCGAGGGCGCCCTGACCCCCGCCCCGAGGCGGCCGCGCTGGCTGGTGCACGGGGACTCGATCACCGAGGGCTGGTGGTCGACCCGGCCCGCGCACTCGTGGCCGGCCACGGCGGGGCGGGCGCTGGGCCTGGACACGGTCAACCTCGGCTTCGCGGGCGGGGCGCGCGGCGAGCTGCCGCTCGCCGAACAGCTCGCGAGCCTCCCTGGCGCGCTCGTGACCCTCGCCTTCGGCACCAACTGCTGGTCACGGGCGCCCAGTTCGGCCGGGTGGCTGTACGAGACGGTACGGGCCTACGTGGGCCTGGTGCGCCGGGGCCACCCGGACGCCCCGCTGCTGATCCTCTCCCCCGTGCTCCGCCCCGAGGCCGAGGCCGTCCGCAACGCCCTGGGCGCCACGCTGGCGGAGCTGCGGACGGCCATGGAGGCCGCGGGCCGGGACCTCGCGGCGGAGGGCGACGGGCGGCTCCTGGTGCTCTCCGGGCGCCCGCTGCTCGACGCGGAGGACCTGGCGGACGGGCTGCACCCCAATGACCGGGGGCACGCCCGGATCGCGGCGGCGGTCGCGGGGGCGCTGGGCCCGTACGTACGCGGGTGAGACGACGGAGCCCCCGCGAGTGGGACTCGCGGGGGCTCCGTCGTCGGAACAGGCGGTGACTAGCTCCAGCTGGCGTGCAGCGGCTTGCCCTCGGCGTAGCCGGCGGCGCTCTGGATGCCGACCACGGCCTTCTCCTCGAACTCGGCCAGCGAGGCCGCGCCCGCGTAGGTGCAGGAGGAGCGGACACCGGCGATGACCGAGTCGATCAGGTCCTCGACGCCCGGGCGGGCCGGGTCGAGGAACATCCGCGAGGTGGAGATGCCCTCCTCGAAGAGCGCCTTGCGGGCCCGGTCGTACGCGGACTCCTCGCTCGTGCGGTTGCGCACGGCGCGGGCGGAGGCCATGCCGAACGACTCCTTGTACGCACGGCCCTGGGCGTCGTGCTGGAGGTCGCCCGGGGACTCGTAGGTCCCGGCGAACCAGGAGCCGATCATCACGTTGGACGCGCCGGCGGCCAGCGCCATGGCGACGTCGCGCGGGTGGCGGACACCGCCGTCGGCCCAGACGTGCTTGCCGTACTTCTTCGCCTCGGCGGCGCACTCCAGGACGGCGGAGAACTGCGGGCGGCCGACACCGGTCATCATGCGCGTGGTGCACATGGCGCCGGGACCCACGCCGACCTTGATGATGTCCGCGCCGGCGTCGATGAGGTCCTTGACGCCGTCGGCGGCGACGATGTTGCCGGCGACGATCGGAACCTGCGGGTCCAGGGCGCGCACGGCCTTGATCGCGGAGATCATCGACTCCTGGTGGCCGTGGGCCGTGTCGATGACGAGCGTGTCGACGCCCGCGTCGAGGAGCTGCTTGGCCTTGCCCACGAAGTCGCCGTTGATGCCGACGGCGGCGGCGATGCGCAGCTTGCCATTCGCGTCGGTCGCGGGGGTGTACAGGGTCGCGCGCAGGGCGCCCTTGCGGGTCAGGATGCCGACGAGACGGCCGTCCTTGTCCACGGCCGGGGCGTAGCGGCGGTTGGCGTGGTCGAGCGTGTTGAACGCGTCGCGC
This sequence comes from Streptomyces sp. NPDC047981, assembly GCF_040653315.1. NCBI lineage: Bacteria > Bacillati > Actinomycetota > Actinomycetes > Kitasatosporales > Streptomycetaceae > Streptomyces > Streptomyces sp. NPDC047981. The sequence goes on from NZ_JBEZNQ010000036.1 coordinate 82,689, forward strand.
GGCTCGATGTCGGCGTCGAGGAGCAGCAGGTCCTTCGACATGACCTCGGAGAGCTGCGTGAAGCGGTCCACGCCGGACAGGTCCGCGTCGGTGACGACGCCGACCGGACGGCGGTCCTCGTCCACGACCACACCGGCGTTGTGCGCGCGCTTGGGCAGCAGCGAGAGCGCGTCGGCGACGGTCTGGTGGGGCTCGAGGACGATCGGGGTGTCCAGGACGTGGTGGCGGCTCTTGACCCACGAGATGACGTCGGTGACGACCTCGATCGGGATGTCCTGGGGAATGACCACCAGGCCGCCGCGGCGGGCGACGGTCTCGGCCATGCGACGGCCGGCGATCGCGGTCATGTTGGCGACGACCAGCGGGATCGTCGTACCGGTCCCGTCCGGCGAGGCGAGGTCCACGCCCTGGCGGGAACCCACGGCCGAGCGGCTCGGCACCATGAAGACATCGTCGTACGTCAGGTCGTAGGGCGGCTTGACGTCATTGAGGAAACGCACGTGCTGACATCCCAGTCGTTCGGATCGGCCCCTAGGCATTTCAGCCAGGGGAAAAAGCACGTAGTTCATTGTCCCACGCCTGTGGCCGTGCCCGGCCCGGGCGTTTCATCCGAGGCTTGCCGAACCCCCTTCGTCCGATCCTCCAAGAGCGCTGCCCCGAGGGTTCCCCTGCGGGGTCCCCAGGGCAAGGAGGACGGTGAGGCCCGTGGTGCTGGTGTCGGCGGCCGTGGCGAAGACGTCCTGGGCGGTCTCCCAGTCGCTCGGCCGGGCCGTGGCATAAGCCTGCCACCCGGTGACGACGAGGGCCACAGGGCGGGGCAGATCGGTCAGACAGTCGGCGAGGGCGTCCCAGTTCCGGCCGAACCAGCGCGGCAGCGCGAGGGCGCCCGCGCAGCGGTCCATGAAGGCGGCCTTGTCCACGACCCCGCGCAGATCGAGGACGACGGGGTCCCGCAGCGCCTCAGCGAGCTTCATCGGGCCGTACCTCCCGGAAGGTCTCGTAGTGGTCGTCGGTGTAGTACACCTCGCCGCCCCGCCCGGTGACGAGACGCCGGGCGCCCCGGTCGCGTTCGCCGGGGGTGCGGACGGTGTACTCGCGGTAGTAGCCGCGCTCGCGCCGGGGCAGGATCCGCTCGAAGTTGGAGAAGGTCGCGCCGTCCTTGGCGTACGGGAAGGGGCCGCCGCGCTCGATGAGCCGCAGGGTCGCCCGCGCCTCGTCCGGCAGCTCCGCGACCCGGACCGTCGCCAGACCGGAGGAGCCGGTGGGGGCGACGGGGGCGGGGCTCGTGCCGCTCTGTGCGGTGGAGCAGCCGAGGAGCACGCCGACGCACAGGAAGAGCCCGAGGAGGGCGCGCAGGGGCCGGAGCAGCATGCCCCGACGCTACGTCGGGCCCGGCCGCCCCGCCCGCCGTGCTCGCGCGGACGGGGGGGAAGGGCCTGCCGGGCCGGTGTCTCAGACGCCGTCCGGGTCGGCGCGCTCCAGCGCGGGGCGCGGGGCCGGGGCGGACTCGGTGAGGAGGTAGTCGGCGGCGGCCCGGTCGGTCACGAGGCTGGTGACGAGCCCGGAGCGGAGGACCGCCCCGATCGCCGCGGCCTTGCGCTGGCCGCCCGCGATCGCCACGACCTCGGGGATCCGGCGCAGCCGGTCCGCCTCGACCGTGATACAGCGCTCGCCCAGGTCCCGGCCCACCCGGCGGCCCTCGGTGTCGAAGAGGTGGGCCGACATCTCGGCGGCGACGCCGAGGGAGGCGTAGTGGGCGCGCTCCTCGTCGGTGAGCATGTCGTGCACGGTCGAGATGCCCGGCTCCCAGGAACCGATGGAGACACAGGCGACGGTGACCTTGTCGAAGTACTCGAAGGCGCGGGCGATGCCCGTCTGGTTGCGCAGGGCGGCCGCGGTGGCGGGGTCGGGCAGCAGCATCGGCGCGTAGATGGGGTGCGCCTCGCCGCCGGAGACCTGGGCGGCACGCCGGACCGCCTCGACGGAGCCGCGCTCGGCGGTCCCGGCGTCGTACACGCCGGTGAGCTGGACGACGGTGCAGGGCGGCAGCCGGTCGAGGGCGGCGGCCATGTGAATGGTCGAGCGGCCCCAGGCCAGGCCCAGGACGTCACCCTCGTTGACCAGCTCGCCGAGCAGGTCGGCGGCGACCTCGCCGAGGTTCTCCGGGTCGGGCGACTCGTCCTCGCCCTCCGCGGGGGACTCGACGACGACGGCGTGGCGGAGCCCGTAGCGGGCGCGGAGCGCGTCCGAGCGCTCGGCGTCCAGCTCGGCCGGGACGCGGATCTCGATCCTCACGAGGTCGCGTTCGAGCGCGGTCTCCAGGACCCGGGCCACCTTGAAGCGGCTCACGCCGAACTCCTCGGCGATCTGGATCTTGGACTTGCCCTCGAGGTAGAAGCGGCGCGCCATGGCCGCCGCCTGAACCAGCTCCGCGGGTCCCATCCGCAGGGCTGACCGTCCCGCCGAGATTCCCGCCACCGCGATCTCCTTAGCTCTGTTCACGTACCGCTGCTCACGTGCCGCGTCGTGGTGCTGGTCGTCGTACTGCCGTCGTACTGCTGTCGTACTGCTGTGTGCCGAGGTCGTGCCGGGGCCGTTCACACTCTGGACCCGCTGTTCATCCTGTCAGATCCGGCGGGTCCCGATCGGTCCTGTCGGCGCCCCGACGGACCGCGTTCATCTGCCGGAGGTTCAGTGGCCACACGCCCACGCCGCCGTGGCGGTCGTGGCGTCGGCCTTGGCGCGGAGGGAGCGGACGGCCTCGGCCGGGTCCTGGGCGCCGTAGACGGCGGATCCGGCCACGAAGACGTCGGCGCCGGCCTCGGCGCACCGCTCGATGGTGGACTCGGCCACGCCGCCGTCGACCTGGAGCCACAGCTCCAGACCGTGCTTGGAGATCAGCTCACGGGTACGGCGGATCTTGGGCAGCATGATGTCGAGGAAGGCCTGGCCGCCGAAGCCGGGCTCGACGGTCATGATAAGCAGCATGTCGAGCTCGGGAAGCAGGTCCTCGTACGGCTCGATGGGCGTCGCGGGCTTGAGGGCCATCGAGGCCCGCGCCCCCTTGGCCCGGATCTCGCGGGCGAGCCGCACCGGGGCGGCGGCCGCCTCGACGTGGAAGGTGACGGACCCGGCGCCGGCCTCCACGTACTGCGGGGCCCAGCGGTCCGGGTCCTCGATCATGAGGTGGCAGTCCAGCGGGGTGTCCGTGGCCCGGGCGAGCGACTCGACGATCGGCACGCCGAGGGTCAGGTTCGGGACGAAGTGGTTGTCCATGACATCGACGTGCAGCCAGTCGGCTCCGTCGACGGCCTTCGCCTCCTCGGCGAGGCGGGCGAAGTCTGCGGACAGGATGCTGGGGTTGATCTGCGCCATGTGCCAAGCCTGCCATGTTCTTGGGCACTTCTTTGCCGCGAAGCGGTTTCGGACCGGGATCTGGGCACCTCCGGACCCGATTCCGGCACGGAAGGCCGGGATGTAACCGACCTTCCGGGCTCTTCGGGCGGCTCAGGCGGTACGGCGCAGCAGCGCCAGGTACATCGCGTCGGTGCCGTGGAGGTGCGGCCAGAGCTGGACGTCCGGTCCCTCGCCGAGCGCGGGCACGCCGGGCATCAGCGGGCGGACGTCGATCCACTCCGCCTCGACCGCCGGGCCGCCGCGCCCCTTGAGGACGTCCTCGACGACGATGCGGGTCTCGGCCAGGTGGGGCGAGCAGGTCGCGTACCCGACGACGCCTCCCACGCGCACCGCGGACAGCGCCTCGCGGAGCAGCCCGCGCTGGAGCGGGGCGAAGCCGTCCAGGTCCTCCGGGCGGCGGCGCCAGCGGGCCTCGGGGCGGCGGCGCAGGGCGCCGAGGCCCGAGCACGGCACGTCCATGAGGACCCGGTCGAAGGAGCCCGGCCGCCACGGCGGGCGGGTGCCGTCGGCGGCGATCACCTGGTACGGGCCGGGGTTGCCGGCCAGGGCGCGCTCGACGAGGCGGGCGCGGTGGGGCTGCTTCTCGGAGGCGAGCAGAGCGGCGCCGCGCTCGGCGGCCAGGGCGCCGAGGAGGGCCGCCTTGCCGCCGGGACCCGCGCAGCCGTCGAGCCAGCGCTCGTCGCGGCCCTCCAGGGGCGCGTTGGCGAGCGCGATGGCGACGAGCTGGCTGCCCTCGTCCTGGACGCCGGCCCGGCCGTCCTTGACGGCCTCGATGGCGCCGGGCTCGCCGCCCTCGGCCAGCCGTACCGCGTACGGCGACCAGCGTCCGGGCAGCGTGTCCTCGCCGGTCAGTTCCTCGGTGGTGGCCCGCCCGGGCCGGGCGACGAGGGTGACCTCGGGCCGCTCGTTGTCGGCCTCCAGGAGGTCCTCGATGCCGGCCCGGCCGCCGCCGAGGGCGTCCCAGAGGGCCGAGACGACCCAGCGGGGGTGGGAGTGGACGACGGCGAGGTGGTCCTCGGCGTCGTCCTCGTAGGCAGGGGCGACCTGCTCGACCCAGGTGTCGAGGTCGTGCTGCGAGATCTTCCGCAGCACGGCGTTCACGAACTTGGCCCGCCCGTCGCCGAGCACCACCCGGGCGAGCTCCACGCTGGCGGACACGGCGGCGTGCGTCGGGATCCGCGTACCGAGCAACTGGTGCGCGCCGAGCGACAGCACGTCGAGGACCGGCGGATCGACCTCGCGCAGCGGCCGGTCGATGCACGCCGACACGATCGCGTCGTACGTCCCCTGCCGCCGCAGCGTCCCGTAGACCAGCTCGGTCGCGAGCGCCGCGTCCCGCCCGTCGAAGTCGCCCTTCTCCCGCGCCTTCTTCAGCAGCGGCGGCAGCACGAGATTCGCGTACGCGTCCCGCTCGTCGACCGCCCGCAGCGCCTCGAAGGCCAGGATCCGCACGGGATCCTTCTTGGGACGCCGGTACGGCTTGGGGGGACGGCGACGTGCCTGCTCGCTCAAAAGGTGCTCCGCATGAGAAATGACGAGGTCGAACCCCCTCAGCCTACGTCCGAGGCCCCCACCCGCGGAAAATGCCCCACGACGAGGTCGAGCCGCCCTGCCGCGACCAGGCCCGGGGCCGCCCCGGTCCGCCCGCCCCGTCGCTAGACGCCGACACGCTCGCCCGGGGTGATGCGGACGCCGCGGGCCCAGTCGGCGGCCTTCATCGGCTTCTTGCCCTGGGGCTGGACCCAGAGGAGCTCGACGCCGTGCGAGCCGGTGCCGACGTACACGTTGTTCTTGCCCGCCGCGAGTTCGCCCGGCGTGAGGTCCGTGCGGTCGGGGAGCAGGGCCGTCTGGATCAGCTTGAGGCGCTCGCCGCGGAACACCGTCCAGGCGCCCGGGGCGGGCGTGCAGCCGCGCACGACGCGGTCCACGCGGAGCGCCGGGGCCTTCCAGTCCACGTGGGCGTCCTCGACCTGGATCTTGGGCGCGAGGGTGATGCCGTCGGCGGGCTGCGGTACGGCCTTGAGCGTGCCGTCCTCGATGCCGTCCATCGTCGCCGCGAGCAGCCCGGCGCCCGCGAAGGCGAGCCGGGTGAGCAGGTCGCCGCTGGTGTCGGTGGGGCGCACGTCCTCGGTGATCACGCCGTAGACCGGGCCGGAGTCGAGCCCCTCCTCGATCTGGAAGGTCGACGCGCCGGTCACCTCGTCGCCCGCCATCACCGCGTGCTGGACCGGCGCCGCGCCACGCCACGCGGGCAGCAGCGAGAAGTGCAGGTTGACCCAGCCGTGGGCGGGGATGTCGAGAGCGGCCTTGGGGAGCAGCGCGCCGTACGCCACGACCGGGCAGCAGTCCGGGGCGATCTCGCGCAGCCGCGCGAGGAACGCCTCGTCACGCGGCCTCGCCGGCTTGAGGATCTCGATCCCGGCCTCCTCCGCCCGCTCGGCGACCGGGCTCGCCACGAGGCGCCGGCCACGGCCCGAGGGGGCGTCGGGACGGGTGATCACGGCGGCCACCTCGTGCCGGCCGGAGGCGAGCAGGGCGTCCAGGGCGGGCACGGCGACCTCGGGGGTGCCTGCGAAGACCAGCTTCACTCGGAAAACCTCGCATGTCGGGGTGGTGGAGGGCAGCGCACCAGTCTAGAGGCCGGGGCAGCAGGGGGCGTACGTAGCGACGAGCGCCCCGTGCATATGCGTGTACGCCCCCGCAGCGTGACCCAAGCACGGGTGGCGCGTTGGTCAAGAGAGATTGACCGAAACGGGCCCGCCCTCGTCGTGGCCCGACCCTTTTCCACGCCGGTTCGAGAGGCTTTCACATGGCCGACCACGCAACCCACGACGCCCAAGCCCGGGCAAGTCTGCACCTGTTGGTGCGGGACATCGAGCGGGTCCGGCGGCAGGTCGACGCACTGCGCACGCTCACGGCCCAGTTGGGCAATGTCTACCGCCCGCGCCGCTCCGGCCCGTCGACGGGCTTCGTCGTCTACGGGCGGGCGCCCGCCCCGACCGTCCGGCTGGCCCAGGAGCTCCGGGACAGCGTCGAGACCCTGGTGACGGCGGCCGTCGACTTCGACCGCTCGCTCGGGTTCTCGTGGGACGCGGTGGGCTCCGCCCTCGGGGTCACGAAGCAGGCCGTCCACCGCCGCTACGGCGCGCGCCGCACGCCCCAGCCCGGGCTCGTCGTGGACCAGGAGCACGCGCCCGAGCCGGGCACGACGCGCACGATGCCGGTGGTGCCGCCGGCCCGCACCATGCCGCCGCAGCCGACCTCGGTGTCCCCGTCCCTCCGCGAGGACCCCCGCCCGCCGGCCTTCCCGGGCCCGCGCAACGGCTGACCGGCGCCTGCCCGGCCACGGACCGTCCGTCACGGACCGCCCGCCACGGACGGGCGCCACGGAGCGCCGGCCCGGGAGCGCCCGCCGCAGAGGGGCGGCAGGGCGCGGCCGTCACCCGATGTCCGGTGGGTCCACCCTGACCCGTACCGGGACCCGCGCGGCGGGCCCCGCGAGCGGGCGGGGGGGGGGTGTTTTAGGCGGCGCCCAGGGCGCGGCCGGGGCCGGCGGGGCGCGGGGGCAGGGGCG